>JANNCY010000095.1:0-1636 GCA_031387085.1 Flavobacteriales bacterium
GACATAATTATCGATATGGAAGAAAAAGCATCTTCTTGAGAACCCGATTTTAATGTTGTAAACATACTTGCCATTCCGAAAAGATACGGTATCAATGTGAAAATTGTATTGACAATTTGGATGATAAAAATCATTACCACAGTCGAACCAACTATTGGCCAAAATTGTTGTTTTACGGTATCAAATCCATCGCCGAGCGCACTAAAAAACCCTTCATCGGAATTCATATAATAGTAAAAAGTGAGATGCATAAAACTCATCATGGCGGGCATTATAATGAATAATAACGGAATTCCAATAAGGATAAAACACAATAAAACAAGTAATCCGAAAACAATTATTAGTATTGGAAAAATAATAAAAATAGAACCAATCACGAATTTTAAAATCTTCGGAATTCGCTTTTTCATTCCGATTAAAATATCTTTTGCCGAAAAATCTGCTCCTTTTTTACTGTCATACAAATCCAAATATACCACCGGAAATGTAAATTGAAACAATGAAATAACCATAAATAGCAGTATCGCTCCAATGATTAGCGCAATCATCAGTCCGAAATTGGCATTAAAAAAAGTACCCAAATCATTTTGCGGTGCGTTGCCATTTCCAGAGATTTTTGAAAATATAAAATCAAAATAGATTTTCATTAAAAAGTAAATCAACACAACAGCAACGAGAAGTAATCCTCCGTTAATGATAAAATAAGTTTTAAAAAAATGCTTTCCCTGCACTTTAAAAAACTGAAAAGTGTCGTTGATATAATCGCTAAAATTTCTTTCTTTAAATAATTGGAACATTGGCGTTGATTTTTTTATTTACAAAATAGGGATAAATTAAATAGTAAAATGAGATAATGGATAATGTCGATAAGATGATAAAAACGCTTGTCCAATGTGGCATATCAATAGAATAGCGTGTGATAAATCCTTCTAAAAATCCGGCAGCTATGGTAAACGGAATGGTGCTTAAGAATATTTTAAAGCTGTTTTTAAATCCGGTTTTCAACGAGTTCATTCTCGAATACGTTCTCGGAAAAAGTATGGAAGCACCGAGTATAAATCCGGCAGTAGATTCGATTACGATTCCGAAAATTTCCATTGAGCCATGAATCCAAATGCCTCTAACACTTTCCCAAAAAACACCTTGTTGGTAAAAGAAGTACTGAAAAGCGCCTAACATAATACTGTTTTGAAGCATGACATAAAAAGTTCCAATTCCAAGGAAAATGCCATAAACATAGCATCGGGCACCAACGTATAAATTGTTGAGGGTAATTCCGATAAAACTTCCCCAATTGCTTCCCGATTTATAAACGGCAACTGGATTTCCGTCTTTAATGTTTTCTAAAGTCATGTTGACATAACCATCGCCCAAAATCAGTCGCACGAAATCGGTGTCGAATTTTGCAGAAATAGCACCAATGGCAACACAACAAAAAAACATCAAAAAAGAGTACACCAAATACCTTCTGTATTGATACACTAAAAGCGGCACTTCGGTAGAAAAAAAGTAAACAAACCGGTTTTTATCTTCTCTTTTGGTCTTGTAAATTTTTTGATATATTTGAGAAGCTAAATAATTTAAGTAGATAACCGTCTTGCTTTTAGGATAATAGGTTTGTGCATACGATAAATCA
>JANNCY010000089.1:0-15186 GCA_031387085.1 Flavobacteriales bacterium
CTTTCTTACCTTTCTTTAATTGGAAATTTAATTCGACTAAAGGATTGCGAAAAGAAATAATAGTTACGGTTACTCCAACTCCAACAACGTCAACTACTTCTCCTACAACAACAAATTCAGCAGGTAGTGACTTTATATTAACAGTAAATGGTGCTAATTTTATAAATGGGGAATCGGTTGTAAAATGGAATGGAACAAACAGAGTAACCACTTTTGTTAACAGCTCACAACTCACAGCAGTAATACCTGCAGCTGACATTACTACAAGTGGAACAGCAACAGTAACAGTGTTTAATAATTGTGGCGTTTCTAACGGACAAATTTTCGCCATTTTTTCCCCATGCGCACCTGTTCCAGATTTAGTTACTTTACCAACTATAAACAATCAATGTTCGGCAACAACAACGGCTCCTACGGCAACAAGTAGCTGTACTGGAAGTGTAATTGGAACAACAGCAACTGTTTTTCCTATAACAAATCAAGGGACAACTATTGTAACTTGGACTTATAATGATGGCAATGGAAATACTTCCACACAAAATCAAACAATAATTGTTGATGATACTATTGCTCCTGTTCCTGATGTACTAAATTTACCAAATGCAACAGGTCAATCTACCGTTACCGTTACTGCTCCTACTGCTACGGACAGTTGTGTTGGAACTATTATCGGAACTACTCCTAGTCCGTTGACATATTCAACACAAGGCACTTTTACTATTGTGTGGACCTATAATGATGGTAATGGAAATTCGACAACACAAAATCAAACGGTAATTGTTGCTGACACTATTGCTCCAACTGCACCTCTAAATTTAATTGCTTCGGGAACAACATCGTCAACAACAAATTTATCATGGACTGCTTCGTCAGACAATATAGCCGTTACCGGATATAATATTTATAAAGGAGGAATATTTCTGGCAACAGTTTCGACAACAAATTATACGGTTACTGGATTGAGTGCTTTAACTACTTATTCTTTTTATGTAATTGCAAGAGATGCTGTAGGAAATCTTTCTCCTTCAAGCAATAGTGTAAATGTAACCACATTAGTAGCACCTTATTGTTCGTCACAAGGGACTAGTGTAGCAAATGAAAAAATTGGAAAAGTTGTTTTCGGAACCATAAATAACACTTCCACTGGCGGAACTGGTTATGAAAACTTTACAGCTATATCTTCCAATGTTACTAGAGGAACAGCTTATACTATTACAATTACACCATCTTGGTCGGGTGTCAAAAGAAACGAAGGATATGCCGTTTGGATAGATTACAATGGAGATGGTGATTTTGCTGATGCCGGAGAACAAGTATGGACAAAAGTTCCATCTAAAACAACTCCTGTTTCGGGCACATTTACTATTCCGGCAACGGCAACACTTGGAGCTACACGAATGAGGGTTTCAATGGGATTCAATGTCATTCCGACTTCTTGTGAAATTTTTGCATCAGGACAAGTGGAAGATTATACTGTAAACATTGTTTCTTCAGCAAGGATGCTATCAGCATCTTTAAATGATGTCAAATTATATCCAAACCCTGTTAAAGGAAATGAATTGTATATTTCCGATTTAGAAGTGGGTTCATATCGAATATTCAATTCTTTTGGTCAAGAAATCGCTATTGGTAGTATCGAAAATGGTACTATTCCAATTTCAGATATAACTTCTGGAACTTATTTAATAGAACTTATTTCAAATAATCAAACTATCGTAAAAAGATTCATTAAGAAATAGAAATTTGCAAATAAAATGTAAAAGCTATCTCGATTGGAGATAGCTTTTTTTTTGGATTAATTTTAAATCAATTTTCAATTCTTTAAAGCAGACCTTTAATATTTTTTCGTAATTTCATATTTTATTTTGTAAGAATTTTATTTATGTATGTAGAAATAAAATGTATTTCATCGATTTTTTTAAACACTTTATCGTGTTTTTAAAAAATGACACTACATTTGATTTGTCAAATTAAAGATAGAATGTTAACTACATTTTATACCAATTCAAAAATAAAATCATTAACAAACCCCAAAAGTTATGAAAAATTTTACCCTAATTAAAAACGTAAGCTACCTACTAATGTTTTTTTCAATTCCGTTTGGAATTACAGCACAAAATCAAATAGCAAATGAAATGTTAACTATTGAACTCACAACAGAAGCCACAAATACTGGGAATTTAGTTTGGAGTACTAATGGAAGACCCTTCATAAATTCGGAAATAGATTTAAACATTTCTATTAACGCAACTCCTATCACAACTACTACTGAAGTAATTAAAAGAAAATGGCAATTTGTTGAAACGGGTGGCGAGGTAGGTACTGTTAGAGTTTCTATTCCAACTGCTGCATTTACTAACGGATTTATTACTCATAACCCAACTGATGCTAATGTTATGATTGTTGCCGATAATGATTCATTTACAAATGGCAGAGAAATTATTTTTATGTCAACTTTGGGAGACAATCAATCGTGTTTGTATGATTTTAATGGCACCAAATTTATTTCTTTCGGAAAAGCGCGTCGAACTTTAAATTCATCACAGTTAACGTTAGATGGTAGTGATGATTGTATCAAAGTTGATAACGTTAATGAACTTAGTTCCGCTTTTACAATAATGACATGGATAAAACCAAATGGCGCAAATACTTTAGGAAATGAAAGAACAATTGTTTCTAAAAAAGCAGCTGCTACAAGTGGCTATCAATTAGTATTACAAACCGACAATAAAGTAAGAATGGAATGGTCAGTAGCAGGAACAACCTATAGCGCTATCAGTAATACATCGATTCCAAATCTAAAATGGCACAACATTGCTATAACCTATGGATCCGATACACTGGCTATTTATATCGATGGTTTGTTAGATATAACAACCACAATAACTACAGCACCAGTCGCTTCTGTAAGTGATTTTAGTATTGGAGGCCGTTTTCAAAATACAAACACCATAAATAATTTCTTTAAAGGAGATATCGATGAGTTAAGAATGTGGGACAAAGTAGTCAGCATTAACGAAATTCGATTCATGATGAATCAAGAAATTATGCAAAATGGCAATGGTACTAAAGGAGCAATCTTGTCGTCAACAGTAACTAAAAATGAGATTAACACTTTAAATTGGAACAATTTATTCGCCTATTATTCAATGAACTCCTATATCGGACACCATTTAGATGACGATTCCAAAAATAACAATCGAGGAATTTTAGTTGCAGCAAATAACATTTCTATTACTACTCAAACTGCTCCATTACCCTATAAAAGTTTTTCAGATGGAATATGGGCAACAAGTGCTTCATGGAATAACGGAATAGTACAAGATCTTCCAAACAGTTTAGCTATAGTAGATGACGAAACTCCAATCAATTGGAATATTGTTGAAACCAATCACAACATAGAATCAAGCGGAAATAAAACGCTCTTAGGATTGATTGTCAATAGCAATACACTAAGTGCTACTAACGATTCAAAAATAGAAGTTTCTCATTACATGAAACTCAATGGTACTATTGATTTAGTTGGAAAATCACAATTAATCCAAACATTAAATAGCGATTTAGATGCAAGCAGTTCGGGTGTATTAGAAAGAGATCAACAAGGTCAATCAAATAAATATAATTACAACTATTGGTCTTCTCCTGTTGGAATTGCAAATGCAACTACAAATAATAATGCTTATACTGTGGCCGGTATTATGAAAGATGGAACCGCAACCTCTCCCCAAAATATTAATTGGATTGCTGGTTATAATGGAAGTCCAACTTCGCCTATCTCACTATGCAATTATTGGATATATAAATTTCAAAACTCTTCTGGAACGTATGCCAATTGGCAAGCTATTGGTTCAACAGGTTCATTATTCCCTGGACAAGGCTATACATTAAAAGGTAGTGGCGCCACTACTTTAAATCAGAACTATACTTTTCTCGGAAAACCAAATAACGGCTTAATCACGTCACCAATAGGTCCGAATAATTTAAATCTTTGTGGTAATCCGTATGCGTCGGCTTTAGATGTAGATGCTTTTATTGCAGCAAATAGTGCTTCTATTACAGGAACTTTATATTTCTGGGAACACTCCAACACGAATACAAGTCATAATTTAGTTGCCTATCAAGGTAGTTATGCACAAAGAAATAAAGTCGGCGGCACACCTGCAATAGTGTATTCTGGAGCAAATAATCTGAATTCCAATATAAAACAACCAAAACGTTTTGTTCCTGTAGGTCAAGGTTTCTTTGTTGTTGGTTCTGTAGCTGGAGGTGCAATTACTTTCAACAATAATCAAAGATTATTTATCAAAGAAAGTAATGTATCATTTTCAACTACTTTATTAAAATCCAATCAAAGTATACTAAGTGTAGATTATTTTAATGATAACTCTGAAGATGACGAACCTTCTGCGTCCAATTATAAAATGATACGTTTAGGATTTAATGACCGAAATGACTACCACCGACAAGTATTAATGGGATTCATGGACACCAATGCAACTAGCGGAATCGATCAAGGATACGATGCTGTGCATTTAGATAATCAACCAAATGATATGTACTTTATGAATGGTGCAACAAAAATAAATATTGCTGGTGAAGGATTCTTTAATGAGAATGCTATTTATCCAATAGGAGTGAAAATTGACGGACTTGGAACGGTGTCTTTTAAAATAGATGCATTAGAAAACTTTGACAACACTTTTCAGGCGTTTATTTATGATAATCAGACGAGTACATATCATAATATTACCGACAATGATTTCTCAATCCAATTACCGCAAGGTATTTACAACGATAGATTTTCATTGCGATTTAATGGACCTGCATTAAGTACAACTAATTTTAATTTAAATGACGGAATTATTGTAGCCTATACTTCGGCAAATGATATGCTAAATATTAAAAATAACCTTACTGATGTTACCGTTGAAAAAGTAACTTTATTCAATTTACTTGGTCAATCCATTTCAAATTGGGATGTAGCCAACGAAGAACAACAAAACATTCAATTACCAATAAAAAACTATAGTACTGGAACCTATATCGTAAAAATTGTAACCGACCAAGGAGAAAGTAGCAAAAAAATAATTCTTAATTAGGATTTGTATTTGATTTGACGCTAAAAAGCCACGCAATTTGTGTGGCTTTTTCTATTTTAATGTATTGGATAAAGCAGCAAAATCTACTTGTGTTTGCGCTCCTGAAACTATGTTTTTTAAAGTAAACACACCATTTACAATTTCTTTCACCACAAAAGGAATGGCTCTTTTTTCAGCATGTTTAAATTGCTTGTCTATTTTTACAGCATCGGGATACATATCCGATTTGATTTCAAGTATTCTTAGTTTCTGAATGGCTTGCATGGCTTCCAACTCCTGACTTGCTCCATAATTCAAGAACAACACTTTCGTGGATGTAATTACCGTTTCCGGAAATAAACCCAATTCCTCTAAAACCAAATAAATCCGATCCAAACCAAAAGATATTCCAACGCCACTCATGTTTTTCAATCCGAAAATCCCAGTCAAATCATCATATCTTCCACCGCCGCCAATAGAACCCATCGCAACACCTTTCGGAGCTTCAACTTCAAAAATGGCTCCAGTGTAATAATTCAAACCTCTTGCTAAAGTAACATCCAAATCTAAAATTGCTTTTTGCAATCCTAATTTAGTTACATTCTCACAAATGAATTGCATTTCTTCAACTCCTTTCATTCCTTCTTTGGAATTAGAAAGCAAAACAGATAATTTTTCAATTTTCTGTTGAATTGTTCCAGTGAATTGAAATAGCGGCTGGACTTTTACTATCGCATTTTCAGAAATTCCTTTTTCGAGCATTTCCTTTTTAACGCCGTCCTCGCCTATTTTATCTAATTTATCTAAAGCAACTGTAAAATCAATTAATTTATCAGAAGCACCAATACCTTCGGCAATTCCGGTTAGTATTTTTCTATTGTTGATTTTTATTGTCACACCCTCCAAACCCAATTCGGCAAAAATGCTGTCGTACAATTGCACCAACTCGACTTCTTGCCATAACGAAGTCGAACCAACGACATCAGCATCACATTGGTAAAACTCTCTAAAACGTCCTTTTTGTGGACGGTCGGCACGCCAAACTGGTTGAATTTGATAGCGTTTAAACGGAAACTCAATCTCACTTTGGTGTTGTACCACATAACGTGCAAACGGAACGGTTAAGTCGTAACGCAATGCTTTTTCGGAAATTTTTCCGGTTAATTGTTTATAGTTTACAGTTTGAAGTTCTTCAGTTGCAACTTTATCCAAATAATCTCCCGAATTCAGAATCTTAAAAATCAATCGATCACCTTCTTCACCGTATTTTCCCATTAACGTATCCGAGTTTTCAAAACTTGGAGTCTCAATGGGTTGATATCCATACTTCTCAAAATGACGTCGCATTACACCTATTATATAATGTCGTTTAGAAACCTCAACAGGTGAAAAATCTCTTGTACCTTTTGGAATACTTGGTTTTGATGCCATTATTTGGAATTATGAATTACTAATTAGGAATTATGAATAAAAACAAAGTACAAAATCGTAATTCGTAATTTTTAATTCATAATTGATTTGCAAATATCTTACTTTTACTACTATTTTATAAATGTTGCAGTAAAAACTTGTAACAAAAAGTCAAATTTAATGACAAACTCGAGATATGAAAGGAGTTTTTAGAGAAAATATTAAAATTGCGTTCGGTTCGATAAAAACACAATTATTGCGTACGATACTAACGGTGGTCATCATTTCTTTCGGAATTATGGCATTGGTTGGCATACTCTCTTGTGTTTCGATAATTGACAATTCCCTGAATTCTAAATTTGCCTTAATGGGTTCAAATTCCTTTTCGATCAATCAATACGCAACTTCTATTCGTATTGTTAGAGGGAATGATTTCGGCATAAAAAGAGATAAAATAAATCCCATCATTACCTATCCCGAAGCTAAGGCATTTAAAGAGAATTACGATTTTCCATATACCTACACTTCTATTTCTTTCGTTGCAACACAAAATGCAGAGGTAAAATTCGAAAACACCAAAACAGATCCCGAAATACAAGTGCTTGGTGTTGACGAATATTTCAATACCAATTCGGGACAAGAAGTGGTTTTAGGTAGAGATTTTAACGCTTACGACATTGCTAACAATGCTTCTGTTTGTATTGTAGCTAGCGATTTTGCTACCAAAGGTTTACTAAAAGATGTGAATCCGATTGACAAAATCATCTCGGTTCGCGGTGCAAAGTTTAAAGTAATAGGTGTATTAAAAGAGAAAGGTTCGACATTTGGCAACAATCAAGATTTAAGAATGTTCATTCCGATACAAGTGGCACGCTCTCTTTTTTCCGCACCGAACATCAACTACTCTATTCGTAGTATGGTGGGCAAACCGGAACTACTCGATCCAGCAATTGAAAGTGCAACGCTTGTAATGCGACAAGTTCGAAAATTAAATCCGGTAGAAGAACATGATTTCGGAATCTCAAGAAGTGATGATCTTACTAATAAACTAGCAGGAATTACCGACTATTTAAACATTGCGGCATGGGTAATTGGTATCATTACTATATTAGGTTCTTCTATAGCTTTGATGAACATTATGATAGTATCGGTAACGGACAGAACCCGTGAAATAGGCGTTAGAAAATCATTGGGAGCCAAGAAAAGTACTATTGCATGGCAATTTTTTGTGGAAACTTTAATCATCAGCAATATTGGAGGTTTTTTGGGTATTATACTCGGAATCGGGATTGGCTATTTGTTTGCCGTTGGATTCAATTTCGCTTTTGTCATTCCGTGGAAAGCTATTTTTGCTGCAGTAGCGACCAGTTTTGTAGTTGCGTTAGTTTCGGGATTGTATCCAGCAATTAAAGCTTCGCAGTTAGATCCAATTGAGGCGTTGCGTTACGAATAGTTAAGTGTTCAGTGCTCAGTAATCAGTGTTCAGAATTCATCAAGAAATACACGAAATCATTCTATCATTACCATAAATATCTTTATGTAATGTTACATTTCTAAACCCAATATTTTCAAGTAATTCGACAGTTTCTTTCCCTAAATATTGATTGATTTCAAAATACAATTGTCCGTTAACAACTAAGTTTTTCTTTGCTAATTGTGCAATTTTTCTATAAAAAAGTAACGCGTCATTATCGTCTACAAACAAGGCTAAATGTGGTTCATATTCTAGAACATTCGGATTTATTGCTGTCTTTTCCAACATTCGCACATAAGGCGGATTAGAAACAATAATGTGAAATTGCTGTTCTAAATCGCTTACTTCCAAAATATTTTTCTGAATTAAAGTGACATTTACCTTATTAATTTCCGCGTTTAATTTGGAAGTAACTAATGCTTTTTCAGAAACATCAATGGCAAAAACTTCTGCATTTGAAATGTTCTTAGCCAATGAAATAGCGATGCATCCACTACCCGTTCCAATATCAAGAATCCTAATTCTTCCCTCTTCCTTCTTCCCTCTTCCTTCTTCATTAATTATCAATTCTACTAATTCTTCCGTTTCTGGTCTCGGAATTAAAGTATTTTCGTTCACTAAAAACTGCAATCCGTAAAATTCGGTTACTCCTAAAATGTATTGAATGGGTTTGTGTTTTTTTAAATCGGCTACGACATTTTCCCATTTATTGAAATCGGTTTCATTCATTTCCATTTCTGGATGCAACGCCAAATCGATTCGCTTTGTATTGTGAAATTCTTCCAATACTAAAAAAAAGAAACTCTCAATTTCCTTCTCATCATATAGTGGAATAAGTGCTTCCTGAAAAATAGATTTGTACGTTTTAAATAACATTATCAATTATCAATTTTTTTATCATCCAAACCGGACAAGTTGTATGACCTGTAGTCCCCATTGGTTCGCAAAGATACTCAAACCCAACTTTTAAATATAATTTCTGAGCGGCAAGCATTTCGGGAAGCGTTTCTAAATAGCATTTTTCATATCCAAATTCTCTTGCTTTTTTGATGCATTTTTGAATCATTTGAAATCCAATTCCGTTGCCTCGAACTTCTTTTAAAAAATACATTTTTTGCAATTCACAGATGTTTTCTTTTGTATTTTCCAACTGACTTATTCCAGCTCCACCAACAATTTTTCCATTATCTTCAACAATAAAATAAACTGCTTTGGTTGAATCATAAGCTTCAAACATAAAATCGAGTTGTGCGTCGGCAAATGCAGTTCCTGTTTTCGGAAAATTGTCATCGATAAAAACTTGCCGAATAACTTGTGCAATTTGTTGGTTATCTTTCTTTTGGATTTCTCTAATTACCATAAAAAAACTTTATATTCTTCTAAACTCAAAAAAACTTATTTTTGTGATGTGAAGATAGATGAATTTTACATAAAACGTTGTATCGAATTAGCGAAAAATGGATTGGGAACCACCTATCCTAATCCGTTAGTTGGGAGTGTAATCGTATATGACAATGAAATTATTGGTGAAGGCTGGCACAAAAAAGCTGGCGATGCTCATGCCGAAGTGAAGGCCATAAATACTGTAAAAGACAGATCTTTACTATCAAAATCAACTATTTATGTAAGTTTAGAACCTTGCAGTCATTTTGGGAAAACACCTCCTTGTGCAGATTTAATAATTAAAAACGAAATTCCAAATGTGGTTATCGGAACCATCGACCCCAATAGTAAAGTCGCCGGTAAAGGAATTGAAAAATTAATAGCATCGGGAATAAATGTCAAAGTGGGCGTTTTAAAAAACGAATGTAAAGAACTGAATAAACGTTTTTTCACTTTTCACAACAAGAAAAGACCATATATCATTTTAAAATGGGCCGAAAGTAGCGATGGATTTATTGCTCCAATTGAGATTCTTCGCAAAACTCAGACTCGAGGCGAAGCCGAACTGAACGAAGTTAATGACAAAGCTCCGGTTTGGTTATCCAATGGATATTCAAGACAACTCGTTCATAAATGGCGCAGTGAAGAACAAGCCATTTTAGTAGGAACACAAACCGTTTTAGACGACAATCCAAAATTGGATGTCCGCGATTGGAAAGGACAAAATCCAATTCGAATTGTATTAGATAAATCGGGTAAAATTTCGCAAGACTTTAATGTACACGATCAAAAAACAAAAACTATTTTCATAACCGAACAAGAAAATTTAACAACAATCGACAATCGTATTTTTGAAAATGCTATCTTTGATTATAAACTACCAGACAAAATTGTAGAAATTTTGTATCAAAACACTATTCAATCGGTGATAATTGAAGGAGGAAGGCAAACAATTCAAACCTTTATTGATGCTAATTTATGGGATGAAGCTCGAATTTTTAAATCGAAAATTGTCTTAAACGAAGGAACAAAAGCACCAAAAATTTCTACAAAAAACACAAAAAAGCAGCAAATAGCAGCAGATGAACTTTTAATTTATTTCAATTATGATTACAACCATAATATTTGATTTTGGTGATATTTTCATCAATTTAGAAAAAGAAGCTCAAATTGAGGCTTTCAATAAATTAGGTTTATTTGGCCCAAACGACGAACTTGTTGCTGCTAATGATTTGTTCGAAAAAGGACAAATAAGCGAATTACAATTCATCGAAACTTTTCAAAAATTCATTCCAAATGCCAGTATTGATGAAATACGAAAAGCGTGGAATAGCATTATTGGTGATTTTCCGTTATATCGATTGGAATTTTTACAGTTACTTACTCGCAAATACAAACTGTTTTTATTGACAAATACCGATGAAATTCACATCAGTAGATTTGAACATAAGGCAGGTATTACTTTTTTTAGTGATTTTTACCAATGCTTTGAAAAAGTGTATTATTCCTATGAAATGGGAATGCGTAAACCCGATCCTGCGATTTTTAAACTTATATTAAACAAATACGATTTATCTCCAAAACGTACCTTATTTATTGACGATAAGAAAATAAATACGGATACTGCTGCTAGTTTGGGAATCAATGTATGGAATTTGCAAGTGGGTCAGGAAGATGTTGTAGATTTATTTTCTAAAAAAGAATTGCCGCTTTAATTTTGGATTCAAAAGACACTTATAAAACAATTTCATCTCCTTCCCCTGAAATTTTATATAAAGAAAAAAATAGTAAATTTTACGGCTATGCTTTTCCGGTAACTACCGAAATTGAAATCAAAAATTATTTGGATAATTTACGGAAAAAACATTTCGGAGCTGTTCATTTTTGCTATGCTTTTCAAATGGGTACTGATACAATTCAATTCCGAGCCAATGATGATGGTGAGCCCAGCAATACTGCTGGAATGCCGATATACGGACAAATTCAATCGTTTGAATTAACTAATATTCTAGTTGTTGTTGTTCGATTTTTTGGCGGAATAAAGTTAGGTGTTGGCGGATTAATTGCTGCGTATAGAACCGCAGCTCAAATGGTATTGGAATCATCAGAAATTATAGAAAAAACCATTGATATCCATTTTACAATAGCGTTCGATTATAAAAACATGAATAAAGTAATGCGTGTAATCAAAGAAAAAAACTTAACTATTATTTCTCAAAAAATGGAAAATTCATGTGAAATTGAAATCGCAACTCGAAAAAAAAATGCCGAAATTGTTTTCGACATTTTTGCGACTATGTTTGAAATTGATATCAAATTGAAAGAATAATTTAAGATTCCATAATATCAAGAATATATTTTGGTGGAATCATCGGTTTTCCTGTTTTTGTATTAACAAAAATCAAAATAAATTGGGCAGTTGTTAATAACTCCTTTTTTTCACTCCACAATTCACAGTCAAATTCTATCTTAACTGAGCTGTAACTTTTGAACTTCGTTTTTACTGTCAGTAAGTCATCATAACGTGCTGGTTTTTTATAATTTAAGTGCATAGAAACAATGGGAAGTGCTATACCGCTTTCTTCCAAAGACTTGTACGAAATACCTTTGTTTCTTAGCCATTCCACCCTACCTATCTCAAAATAAGGCACATAACTACCGTGATAAACAACTCCCATTTGGTCTGTTTCTGAATACCTAACTCTTAATTCTACTTCGTGTTCTTTCATCCGATTTATTTGCTTTTTATCTAAAATTAATTCTAATCAATACAACAAAATTTTTAAAAAATCAATACGTTAATATTTTTTTTTAAGAAAAATTGTTCACATATTTGTTAACCCGAAACAACATAAAAAAAATCACTTTTTTTGTGTAAGAAAACCTTTATACTAAACATTTTTTTTAAGAATATATATGAACAAAACTGCGCAATCAGTATGGGAAAACTGTCTGTCTTTTATAAAAGACAATATCCAAGAGCAAGCCTACAAAACTTGGTTTGAACCAATTAAGTCAGTTGAACTAACAGATAACGCATTATACATTCAAGTTCCTAGTAAATTTTTTTATGAATGGTTAGAAGAACACTATGTGAAATTACTAAAAGTGGCACTAACCAAAGAACTAGGAAAAAATGCAAAGTTACTCTATAAAATTAAAATGGAGAACACTTATGGCAATAAACAACCTTTCACTGAACAATTACCGAGTTCGCACCGAAGTCCGATTAAATCGCAAGAAATAGATGCCCCTTTTAAAAACTTAAATTCCGAATTAAAAAATCCGTTTGTAATTCCAGGGATTAGAAATTTAAAAATAGAATCGCAACTAAACGCCAATTATAGTTTTGACAATTTCCTTGAAGGAGATTCCAACCGTTTAGCTCGATCTGCTGGAATGGCGGTAGCGAACAAACCTGGAGGAACATCTTTCAATCCATTATTGATTTTTGGTGGCGTTGGATTGGGAAAAACACACTTAGCACATGCTATTGGTGTGGAGATAAAAGACAAATATCCTGAGAAAACGGTTTTGTATATTTCTGCTGAAGTTTTTACACAACAATATATCGATTCCGTTAAGAAAAATAACCGAAATGATTTCATCCATTTTTATCAATTGATTGACGTGTTAATTATTGATGATGTTCAGTTCTTATCCGGAAAAACAGGAACACAAGATGTTTTCTTCCACATTTTTAATTACTTACATCAAAATGGCAAACAGGTAATTCTTACTTCCGATAAGGCTCCGGTTGACATGCAAGATATTGAACAACGTTTACTATCTCGTTTTAAATGGGGTTTGTCTGCCGAATTACACCAACCCGATTACGAAACAAGAATATCCATCTTAAAAAATATCTTGTATCGCGATGGCGTAGAAATGCCGGATGAAATTATCGAATATGTCGCCCGTAATATCAAATCAAACGTTAGAGAATTAGAAGGTGCTATTATTTCTTTAATTGCGCAATCGTCTTTTAACAAAAAAGAAGTGACACTCGACTTGACAAAAAATATCGTTGAGAAATTTGTTAAAAACGTAAAACGTGAAATTTCTATCGATTATATTCAGAAAGTAGTATCCGATTATTTTCAATTGGATTTGGATACTTTACAATCTAAAACCAGAAAACGTCATGTGGTTCAAGCTAGACAGTTAGCGATGTTTTTTGCTAAAAAATTTACAAAAGCATCCTTAGCAAATATTGGATCTCAAATTGGAGACCGAGATCACGCTACCGTTTTACATGCCTGCAAAACAGTTGATAATTTAGTGTCTACCGATAAGCAATTCAAAAAATTTGTGGAAGATATTCACAAAAAATTGTCTCTATAATAATTGCATTTTATTAAAAAGCTGTAACACCAAATAATACATTATGTCTGTCAAAATTCTAATGGTGTGTTTGGGTAATATTTGTCGGTCACCTTTAGCTGAAGGACTTTTAGCATCTAAACTTCCATCCAAAAAATTTATTGTTGATTCTGCTGGAACTGGAATTTGGCATGTTGGTAAACAACCCGACGAACGTTCTATAGCTACAGCTAAAAAAAACGGACTGGATATTTCGCGTCAAAGAGGTAAACATTTTAAACCTGCTTTTTTTGATTTATACGATTATATCTATGTTATGGATGGCGCTAATTATGATGATGTAATTCGTCAAACTACAACGGAAGAACAAAAAAGTAAAGTTAAATTATTACTTGATGAGTTATTCCCTGGCGATAATGTTGATGTTCCCGATCCTTATTATGGATTACAAAATGGCTTTGATTTGGTTTATGAAATGTTAGATGAAGCAACCGATTTATTGTCCAAAAAACTAATCGAAAAGCACTCATGAAGACCATCGGAAAACTCTATTTAATTCCAGTTACTTTAGGAGATTGCGATCCATTTGACGTATTACCAGAAACCGTAAAACGGAGTGTCGAATTCATTGACGATTATATAGTAGAAAACGAAAAAACTGCACGCAAGTTTATTAAAAGTGTACTTCCTGAAAAAGTTCAAGCTAGTTTACGCATTTCAACATTAAATAAACACACCGAGATTGCAGAACATAATCGAATGTTGCAACCTTGTTTGGATGGAATAAATGTTGGTTTAATGAGCGAAGCGGGTTGCCCTGGCGTTGCCGACCCTGGTGCTTCCATTGTAAAAATAGCACACGAAAAAGGAATACAAGTAGTTCCGTTGGTTGGACCTTCCTCTATTTTACTGGCACTAATGGGTTCTGGAATGAACGGACAAAGTTTTGCTTTTAATGGTTATTTACCTATCGACAAATCGGATAAAAAAACAGCTTTAAAAAATTTCGAAAAATTGTCATTTGATAAAAATCAATCGCAAATTTTCATAGAAACACCTTATAGAAATAATAAATTGGTTGACGATATTTTACAAATTTTGCAACCCAATACGCATCTTTGTATTGCCTGTGATATTACGCTCCCAACCGAATATATAAAAACATTTCGCGTTGCTGATTGGAAGAAAATCAAAGTTGATTTGCACAACCGACCAACGATTTTTATCATTCACAAGTTAAGTTAAAATAAAAAAAAATCCATTTAAAGTGGATGTTTTTTTTATTAAGGATTTAAAATCTTCTTATTTTAAACTTGCATTTTTTTCTGCAATAATCGCATCGGTTTCATATCCTGCAAATTCTCGCAAATAGGTTTTAACTGAGGTCCCGTAGGCATCTTTGCATTTTTTATTTCCGTTCGATTTCAAGAATTTTTTCACCGAACCTGCTCCGCCTAAGTGTGCGGCAGCTAAAATTCCTGATTCTGTAATTCGAACACCATCAATAACTTTACCTTC
>JANNCY010000098.1:0-1542 GCA_031387085.1 Flavobacteriales bacterium
TAGAATTTTCAAATTAGAGTACCTTTACAAAATGAATTGGTTTACTACAATTTTTATCAAAAAAGAAAAAGAAACAATTGACCCAATGAAATCGGAGATTCACGAACACCAAAGTGACAATATGAAAAATGTGAGTAATAAGTTTTTAATCGTTGGCCTCGGAAATATTGGCGCAGATTACGTTAATACACGACACAACATAGGATTTAAAGTAGTTGATTTTTTTATTCGAAAAGAAGGGTTGTCCTTCCAAACGTCCAAATTAGGAGATATTGCTGAATATAAAGTTAAGGGAAGGACATTACTATTCCTAAAACCAAATACGTATATGAACCTTAGCGGTAAAGCAGTAAAGTATTGGATGGAGAAAGAAAATATCGCCAAAGAAAATGTGCTAATTATTACTGACGATTTGAATTTGGCTTTCGGAACTATTCGAATAAAAGCAAAAGGGAGTGATGGTGGTCACAACGGATTAAAAAACATTCAGTTGATTTTAAATTCTGTTGACTATCCTCGTTTTCGATTCGGTATTAGCGATGAGTTTAAAAAAGGGAAACAAGTAGATTACGTATTGGGCGAATGGAATGATGATGAAAATGCGAAACTACCAGAACGATTGGAACTAGCCACGGAAATTATTTCTTCTTTTGCATTGGCTGGACTTGAAAACACCATGAATACATTTAATGGAAAATAAAAAAAGGGAAACACATTGTCTCCCTTTTTAAGTATTGATAGCTAGAAAAATTATTGAACAATAATTTTCTTCACTATTTTTTTGTTTCCATCTTGAACGCTAACCAAGTATACTCCAGATTGTAAATTCTCTAAATTTAAACTTTCGTTAAACAATCCTGTATTGTTATAATTTTTAGAGAAAACTTCTCTACCTCTAATATCATGAACATCTATCTGTATTTGATTGTTAGAAATGGAATTGAATTGAACCGTAAAATTACCATTATTTGGATTAGGGAAGATAACAAAATTTTGGAATTCGTTTACTTCAACACCTAGAACTAAGGAACAAATATCCAAACTCCAAGCATTTAATGCTCCTCCATCTAAATTAAAACCATCGACTACAGTTAATGTCCAGGTTCCAGTTGAATTTTGACCATTAAATGCAGACAAGGCTTGTACGGGTATAATAATTCCTGAAATAGCTGGATTATTACTACAAGTGTAAGTTGAACCAGAATCATCAAAAGTGGCTATTATATTATTAAGAGCAACGCTTGTACAAGGATTGGTAACTAAAGACACAGTAGTTCCAGCCGGACTTGTTATTCTAACCGTTAAATCATTGACCCAGGTATGTGTAATATCCATATTAACATTAACATCTGATATATTAGCTCCCGATGGTATAATTAGAGTTGAAGTTACTGTATTAGCGCCACTTGGAGATATTGTTACCGGAACATTTGGAGATGCAAAGCTATTACAGTAACTTCAACTCTAATTATACCATCGGGAGCTAATATATCAGATGTTAATGTTAATATGGATATTACACATACCTGGGTCAATGATTTA
>JANNCY010000146.1:0-6218 GCA_031387085.1 Flavobacteriales bacterium
TGTGGTTTTCCCTGCGCCAATGTTTCCTTCAATTGCTATGTAATTATAAGAACTTAAGTCAATAGCATCAATAGGTAAAGAAAGTTTTGAAATTGGCAAACACTTCCCTTTATCTTTACAATTATGGATGATTTCTGAAATTGTCGTTTTATCAATCGGACACACCCAATTCGATATCAATTCCTGCATTGGCAATAAAACAAACAATCTTTCTTTAAATAGAGGATGTGGAATCGTTAAGTTTTCGGTTTGAATTATTTCTTCATCAAAAGCGATGATATCTATATCTATAATTCTAGATTGATATTGATTTGTTGCAGTTCTTTCCCTTCCCATTTTAGCTTCCACATTTATAATTTTTTTTAAAAGCTTGGAAGCAATTAGATTCGTATGCATTACAACAACACAATTGTAAAAACTATCGCTTTTAAATCCCCAGGAATCTGATTCATATAAAGAAGAAACCTTAATAATCGTCCCTACTTCATTGTGCAAAAATGCTATACATTTCTCAATGTTTTGAAGCTTTTGCCCTTGATTTGTACCTAAAGAAAGTAGAATTTGATGTTGCGATTTCATATGCCGCAAAATAACTAAAAGTATTTTATATTGCCGAGTTTTTGTTCGTGGTGTTAATAACTATTTTTTTGTAAAAAAGTAGTATCTTGTAACAATTTGTAAACTTTAACTACTTACTAAACAAAAATAAAACTATGAAATTTTTAGGAAATGTATTAGCTACAATTGTTGGACTCTTTGTTTTTATCATGATTTTTTTCTTTGGAATTATACTTATCGGAGCCATTTTTGGTGGCGATTCTGATAAAGTATCTGTAAAAGACAATTCAGTAATTAATCTTGATTTATCCAAAATAAAGTACGATTATGCCGGAAAAGTAACCTATGACGATTTGACTTTTTTAAACGATAAAGACAAACACAATGGGCTATCCGATATTATTAATGCGATTAAAAACGCAAAAACGGATGACAAAATCAAAGGAATTTCTATTTTGAATAATGAATCAGAACTTGGAATTGCACAAACAAAAGCACTACGTGATGAGCTAGAAGATTTTAAAAAGTCAGGTAAATTTATTTATTCGTATGCCGATGTGTATTCTCAAAAAAGTTATTATTTAAATTCCGTTGCGAATGCCATTTATCTAAATCCGATTGGCGAATTAGAATTCAAAGGCTTATCAACAGAAATCATGTTCTTTAAAGATTTTCAGGAAAAATCGGGATTAAAAATGGAAATCATCCGACATGGAAAATACAAAAGTGCTGTTGAACCGTTTTTAGAAAATAAAATGAGTGATGCCAACAGAGAACAAACCACCGAATTGTTAAACTCGATATGGAAATCGGTCGTTTCTGAAATTGCTGTTACTCGAAAAGTATCTGAGAAACATCTAAACGAAATAGCTGATAGTCTTTTAGCGCGTACTCCGCAAATGGCGTTGAAAGAAAAATTAATCGACAAAATCGCCTACGAAGACGTCTTCCACGCCGATGTCAAAAAAGCATTAAAAGTAGATGAAAAAGAAGACTACAATTCGATTTCAATTGAAGATTATGCCGAAAAAGTAGCCACTACATCTAAAGATTACAGCACCAAAGATAAGATTGCAATTATTTACGCTCAAGGTGAAATTGCAAATGGAGAAGGTGATGTTGATGTGATTGGTGAAGGTTCGATGCGTCGTTCACTCCAAGAAGCCAGAAAAGATGACGATGTAAAAGCCATAGTATTGCGAATTAATAGTCCAGGTGGGAATGCACTGACTTCGGAGTTGATTTGGAGAGAAATCGAATTGACCAAAAAAGTAAAACCTGTTGTCGTTTCTATGGGGAATTATGCTGCTTCTGGAGGTTACTACATTGCGTGTAATGCCAACGCCATTTATGCAGAAGCGAACACCATCACTGGTTCTATAGGTGTTTTCGGAATGTTGCCCAACTTTACGCAAGCCGCCAATAAATTGGGATTGAATGTAGAACAAGTAAAAACCAATGTTAATGCCGCTGGTTATAGTCCATTTTTACCATTGGATGACAACTTTAGAGGATTTGCTCAAGAAGGCGTAGAAAAAATTTACACCACTTTTGTAAACCGAGTGGCTGCTGGGAGAAAAATGTCGTTCGAACAAGTCGATGCTATTGGACAAGGTAGAGTTTGGAGCGGTGCTGATGCTATCAAAATAGGACTCGTAGACAAAATTGGTGGAATGGACGATGCTATTGCAAAAGCCGCTTCCCTAGCTAAAATCAAAAAATACAGAACACAAGATTTTCCAGAATATCAAAAAAGCTTTGATGATATCTTATCTAAAATGGGATTGGCACAAAGCAAAGAAGCAATGATTAAAGAAGAAATCGGCGCCGAAAATTATACCATTTTACAGCGTATTAAAAGACTGCAACAACTTAGAGGCGTTCAAGCAATGATGCCTTATGAGTTAGAAATAAAGTAATCAAAAAACGAAGAGATAGTTATTTTAAACCGTCCCGATTAAAATCGAGACGGTTTTTTATTTGTAATGACATTGAAATAATATAACAATATATGAAAACATTGCAATTCCCGTTTATCATAAATCAGTATTTTTGTAGCAATACATAATAAAGGCAAGATTTTTGCGTGAAAGTGAAGTCTCAAAAAAAATGAAAAAATGGTTAAAAAAATTTTAAAAATAGTTGGAATCTTTTTGTTAGCACTTCTGATTGTTGCATTTACGATACCGTATTTGTTTAAAAACCAAATCAAAGCCAAAATTACAAAAGCTATTAACGAAAAGGTCGATGCTAAAGTAGCTTTCAAAGATGCCGATTTGAGTTTATTTAAAAGCTTTCCTAGAGCAACTATCTCTATTGAAAAATTATCCATCATCAACAAAGCACCTTTTGAAGGCGATACTTTAGTTGCTTTCGACGAATTGAATTTGAAAATGTCGGTAATGGAACTTTTTAATGACGATAATGAACCGATGAATATCGAAGCCATATCCTCCAAAAACGGATTAATCAATATTATTTTTAACAAAGACGGCGTAGGAAATTACGACATCGCTCTAAAAAATAAAGACAAAAAAGACGACGGAAAAAGCAAACCATTAGCTTTAAAAATAAAAGAATACGAAGTCGAAAACTTCAAATTCAAATACACCGATGAAAGCTCTAAAATCAAAATGGTTTTAGACAGCGTAAATCATTCTGGAAATGGCGATTTCACTAATGACATACTCGATTTAGACACCAAAACAACAGCCAAACTTTCGTTGAACATGGACAAAATGAATTACATGAATAATGTAGCTGTTTCATTAGATGCCATCCTCGGAATCGATTTGACGAAAAGCAAATACACATTCAAAAACAACAAAGCAAAAATCAACGATTTGCCATTGGAATTCGACGGATTTATTCAATTGGTGGATGCGGGTCAGCAATACGATTTGAAATTCAAAACGCCAACGTCTGACTTTAAAAATTTCTTGGGATTGATTCCAGCCACTTACCGTAGCAACATCGAAAACGTAAAAACGTCAGGCGAATTTACAGTCGTTGGTTTTGCTAAAGGTTTGTATTCGGATACAACGGTTCCGAAATTTAATATTGCTATTGCCTCCAACAATGCTTCGTTTCAATATCCCGATTTACCAAAATCAGTTAAAAATATTATCATCGACACTAAAATCATCAATGAAACTGGAGTATTGAATGACACCTACATTAATTTAGATAAATTGTCATTTGCCATCGATCAAGATGTTTTTAACGCCAAAGCCAATATCAAAAACGTGGCGACCAATGCATTAGTTGATGCAGCACTGAAAGGAACTATCAACCTTGCAAACTTATCCAAAGCGTATCCGATTCAATTAGACAAACCGTTGACCGGAATTTTGAAAGCCGATGTTACCACAAAATTCGACATGAAATCGGTAGAAACAAATCAATATCAAAACATCTATAATGCGGGAACGATGAGTTTATCCGGATTCAAATATACTGATGAAAACGGAAAAGGAATGACGATTAGCAATGCCTTGGTACAATTCAATCCGAGTACCGTAAACTTAAAAGAATTTAAAGCAACAACTGGAAAAAGCGATTTGAATGTCACAGGAGTTCTTGAAAATTTCTACGGATTTGTTTTTAGAAACCAAGAGCTAAAAGGAAATTTCAATCTGAATTCAAACCAACTAGCCGTTGCCGATTTCATGACTACAGCCAATCCTAAAAAAGAAGGAGAAGCTAAGAAAACAGAAGCCATGAAAATTCCAGACTTTTTAAATTGCACATTAACCGCAAAAGCCAATACGGTTTTGTATGACAATTTGATTTTAAAAGATTGTTCTGGAAAACTCATCATAAAAGACCAAGCCGTTACTTTAGAAAATGTAAAATCCAATGCTTTTGGAGGACAAGTTGGCGTTAACGGAATGGTTTCTACCAAACAAAAAACACCGACATTCAACATGGATTTGAATTTGAATCAGGTCGATATTGCACAAACTTTTACGCTATTGGACATGTTCAAAAAATTGGCGCCAATTGCTGGAGTCATTAACGGAAAATTAAATTCGACCGTAAAAGTTTCTGGTAATTTAGATGCCAATGAAATGACGCCCGATTTGAAAACCATATCTGGTGATTTGTTAGGACAATTGCTTTCTACGACAGTGAATTCGAATAACTCGGAGTTATTAACTGCGTTGGATGACAATTTAAAATTCATCGACATTAAAAAACTAAATCTGAACGATTTAAAAGCAGCTTTGACTTTTAAAGACGGGAAAGTAACCGTAAAACCGTTCAATCTAAAATACCAAGATATCAATGTAAACGTTGGAGGAACACACGGTTTTGACCAATCGATGAATTACAATTTGAAATTGGATGTGCCTGCTAAATATTTAGGAACAGAAGCCAATTCGTTGATTGCTAAACTTTCTCCATCGGATGCCAACAAATTAGAGAACATTCCAGTAAATGCAATTCTTACCGGGAGCTTTTCGAAACCTAAAGTAACTACCGACGTAAAACAAGCGACGACAAGTTTAGTTAACAATTTGGTCAAAAAACAAAAAGACAAACTCATTAGTCAAGGCGCAACGGCTTTAGGAAATATATTAAATCCAAAAAAACCCGGTGATACCACCAAAACAGATCCCAAAAAAGAAGATGTGAAAACAAAAGCCACCGATTTAATCAATGGTTTGTTTAATAAAAAAGCAAAACCAAAAGAAAATCCGTAATAAAATTTTACGTCTATTTTGTCATTCCGAGGAACGAGGAATCTCATCAATTAATTCTGATTATGAGATTCCTCGTTCCTCGGAATGACAGTTTTATGGGAAATATATCTTTATAAAGAAATCCTAACAACATAACCCTCAAAAGTCCGAACGTTAAAAACAGTTCCATCTTCAAAAATCAAATATTGCCCTTTAATTCCCATAAGTTTTCCAGAAAAGTTTGGCATTTTATCTAAATTCAAACTCGTTACTTTTTTTGGATATTCTAATACCGGAAAATGCAAATCGTACAAATCTTCCTTTTCCGGATGAAAATACTCTTGAACTTCTTTTGGAATGAGGTATTTTAAAGTTGTGCGTTCTTTGATTAAATCAACTGGAAGCACTTCATTTTTGAGCATTTTCTGCCAGTTGGTTTTATCAGCATAATGATTTTTAAGCGCCACTTCGGTTATTCCTGCTAAGTACCGATTGGGAACTTCTACAATAGGAATCGCTTGAACTGCACCTTGATCAATCCAACGTGTTGGCACTTGCGTATTTCTAGTCACTCCGACTTTTATTTCGCTCGACAATGCCAAATACACAATATGCGGTTGGAGTTGCACTTTTTTTTCATACTCTAAATCACGATCTTCAATATCTAAATGCGCGGTGCTCAACTCGGGTTTCATAATCCAATCACCCGCCGCTGCGCTACTCATAAAGCAATCGTAGCAAAATCCTTGGCGGAAAATTTTTTTCTTTTTGCCACAATTCAAACACTGATAACCCAAGAAATTAATCTCGAGTGATTTGTCTAACAACTGATTCAAATTCAAAAAACTATTCTCAAAAACCAAGAAATACTGAATGGGATTGGCATATTCGGTCTGCATTTTAGTAAGAACACCTTCGTAAGTCATATATTAGTTTTTGGAAATAATTACAATAAATTTACTATTTTAGCGTAAA
>JANNCY010000147.1:0-2059 GCA_031387085.1 Flavobacteriales bacterium
CGGCGGAAGAAATCGAAATGTTTGGTTTAATGATAATGGTTCTTTCGGAATCAATGGTAGGCGTTTTGGAAGCGGAAACGGAATTACACAATCCAATTTAGTCGGAATCAATTATTCGGATGAATGGATAAAAGATTCAGAGTCTTCGCTAAGTTACTTCTATTCTGGAGCCAACACTAAAAACAACAACAGAACGAGTACTACCAATTTTTTGCCTTCCGGAAATTTTACCACCAACTCGAAATCGAATACGAATGAAGATCGATACGTGCATAACGCATCTGGTGTTTTCGAATTTAAAATCGATTCAACTGCAACCATAACGATAGAACCTAATTTCACAAAATCCAACAACAAAAATAGAAGTATAGCTTCGCAAAAATCACTTAATGCCACCAATGCGCTTTTAAATGAAAGTGCTTCGGACAATTTCTACGAAAACACTTTGAACAGTTTTGCCAATACGTTCTCATTTACTAAATCTTTTAAAAAGAAAGGAAAATATATTAGCCTGGTTTTTGAAAATGAAAATGCAACGACTATTGATGGTGAAAATATCAAATCGAATACTATTTTTTATCAAGATGCTGTTCCCGATGATAATCGGAATCAATTCAATACTTCCAAAAATAGAAGTGAAAAATACAATACCGAATTCGAATTCTTTCATCCAATTACTGACTCGTTGCAAATCAAATTAGGATTAGAATACTTAATTGACAACAAAAAAGACAGAAGAACATCGTATGAATTTGACACAGTGAATCAATCCTATTCTTTATTTAATGATGCGCTTTCCAATAGTTTTAATTCATATGAAAAAACGATCACTCCCAATACAGGATTGACATTTAATAGAAGTAAAGTAAACTTAAATTTTAACGTGGGAACATCAATTATTAATTATGATACCGATTCCAATTACTTGAATTTGACAACCAATCTTTCTAAAGAGTATTTGCTACCTTATATCAATGCTTATGGAAGTTACCGTTTTTCCAAATCTAAAAACCTGTGGGTGAATTATAATTATGAATACAGTTTGCCAACTGCAAAGCAAATGTTACCAGTTGAAGATTTATCCAATCCATTAAATACCATAATTGGAAATTCCAATCTTGGTTTGAACAAATACCACGGAATTTATTTATCCTATAGAGATTTCGATTATGCAACTCGCTCTGGTTACGGATTTAATGCTGGTGGGAATTTTTATGATAATCAAATCGTAGTTTCGGTTACGTATGACGATAATAGAAAACGAACAACAACTTATAATGATGTTTCCGGGACCTACAGCTCTTGGTTTGGTGTGTACTGGAATAAATCGATAAAAAAGGAAGGGTATAAGTTCCGTTATGAATTGCGTTTGAACAATAACTTCGGATTATCTAAAGGTTTTACTGATGGTCAATTGTACACTGCTAAATCGTATACATTTTCTCCAAGAGTAAACCTAACCTATGAATATGGTGAATTGTTTACGATAAATCCTTCGTATAATTATTCATTCAACAAGATCAATTATAGCAATTATGTGATAGATGCTGCTTCCAATTTTACACATAAATTCAACATTCAAATCACAAGTTTTTGGCCAAAAAATTGGACTTTTGGAAATGATTTCGGATACAATTACATTTCAAGTGTTGCGGATGGATTTAGGAAAGATTTCTTTTTATGGAATACCAGTTTGTCGTACAGTTTTTTCCAGAAGCAATTGATGGCAAAAGTGAAAGTATATGATTTATTGAATCAAAATCAAAGTGTTACGAGAAACATCAATGCGACTTCTATTCGAGAAGAAGAAAATGATGTTTTAAAACGTTATGTAATGTTTTCGCTAACGTATAAACTCGACAAATTCGCAGGTACTAAAGAGAAAAAATCGGGAGGAATGATGTGGCATTAATATAAAACGCCTTCTAATTTAGAAGGCGTTTTTTTATGTTTTTATATAATAATTTTATATTAAAAAAGTTTTCCACTGAACACTGAACTACCAACTTCCTCCAGCACCACCACCAGAAAATCCGCCGCCACCTCCTCCAGAGGAGCC
>JANNCY010000156.1:0-30528 GCA_031387085.1 Flavobacteriales bacterium
GAAGGCGATTTTGATTTAGCTATCGAAAACCTTAGAAAAAAAGGTCAAAAAGTAGCTGCTAACAGATCGGACAGAGAATCTACTGAAGGTGCTGCAATTGCAGTGGTTAGTGCTGATAAAACTGCTGGTGTAGTAATCACATTAAACTGCGAAACGGATTTCGTTGGAAAAAACGAAGGTTTCGTAAAATTAGCTACTGATTTGGCTAATCAAGCAATAAACTATGCTACTAAAGAAGCATTTTTAGCTTCTGATTTCAACGGAATTACAGTTGCCGATAAATTAATCGAGCAAACTGGAGTTATCGGTGAAAAAATCGAAATCAAATCTTTCGAAAGATTAGAAGGTGCTTTTGTTGGTTCTTACATACACGCAGGAAACAAAATCGCTACTTTAGTATCGTTATCAGCTAATGTAGCTGGTGGTGAAGAAGCTGCAAGAAACGTAGCGATGCAAGCTGCTGCAATGTCTCCAATCGCTTTGAACGAAGATGGTGTAGATGCTGATATCATTGCTAAAGAAATTGAAATTGCTAAAGATTTACTTCGTCAAGAAGGAAAACCAGAAGCCATGATCGACAATATCGCAAAAGGTAAATTAGGTCGTTTCTTTAAAGACAACACTTTGGTAAACCAAGATTATATCAAAGATAGTTCTATGAGCGTGGCTAACTATGTAAAATCGGTTGATGCTGGTTTAGTAGTTACAGGTTTTAGAAGAGCTGCTTTAGGATAAGAATTTTAGATCTTATAAATACAAAACCTCGTTTCTTAGGATGCGAGGTTTTTTTATTTTCCAAATCCAAATATTTAATATCTTTGGAAATTATACCATTACTGAATATGTTTTAGTCTATTCGATTTGGTGTAATGCCGATGTATATTTCATTTAGTTCAATTTTTATTGGACTAACTTGAAATAACTATCGGTATCAGGTAAATTAAATCACTATGTTTCAATCCAAAAAAGACACTGTATATGTTATTCTTGCGGGAATATTCATCACGAATGCCGTCGTAGCAGAACTCATCGGCGGGAAATTAATTGATGTTGGTCCTGCCGTAATGAGCATCGGAATTTTACCTTGGCCGATTGTTTTTATTACCACCGATTTAATCAACGAGTATTTTGGTGAAAAAGGAGTGAAAAAATTATCTCTTATTACCGCATCTTTAATCGCATATACTTTTGTTATACTTTTTTTAGCAATGAAAATCCCAGCAGTCAATGGCAATAATTTAGTTTCCGACAATCAATTCAATGGCGTGTTCGGTCAGAGTTTATGGATCATTGTTGGAAGTATTACAGCGTTTTTAGTATCCCAATTAATTGATGTTTCTATTTTTCATTTTGTAAAAAATCGAACTGGAAATAAAATGATTTGGCTGCGAAGTACTGGCTCTACTGTTATTTCACAATTATTTGACAGCTTTATTGTTTTGGGAATTGCCTTTTGGATGACGGGAAAAATGACGACAGAAGTGTTTATAGTTTCGGCATTTACTGGCTATTTTGTAAAATTAATCATCGCCATTTTGATGACACCTGTAATTTATTTGGGACATTATTTAATAGAAAAATACATTCACAGTAAATAGTTGTAAAAAAACAATTAATTTTACACTATGATTTCAAAAAAACAACAAGATATTATTATAAAAATATTAAAACCATACCATCCCACAAGTATTGGTTTATTTGGTTCTGTGGCTAGAAATGAGGAAACCAATTCGAGCGACATTGACATTCTATTTTTACTTAAAAAACCAATTGGTTTATTTACATTATCTGATTTGCAGTTTGAATTGGAAGAAAAACTAAATAAAAAAGTTGATTTAATCTCTGAAAATGGTTTAAATAAATTCATTAAAGAAAAAATTCTAAAGGAAGTTAAATATATTTATGAAGTTAAATAATACAAAGATATTTCTTTTACACATTATAGAATCAATTGAAAAGTTAGAAGAAATAACTACTACAACTTCAAAAGAATCCTTTCTATCAAGTTGGATTTTACAAGATGCCATTCTAAAAAACTTCATTGTAATTGGAGAAGCCGTTAGAAATATAGATGAAGAAATAAAACAAAAATATCCACAGATAAATTGGCGTGGTGCAAAATCGATGCGTAATTTTATTGTTCATGAATATTTTTCGGTTGATTTAAATTTCGTTTGGGAAACCATTATAGAAACACTCCCTAATTTTAAAAAAGACATTTCTAAAATAATTCCTGACTTTGACTAATGACTGAAAATAAAACCCGTTGCGCTTGGTGCGAAAAAGACGATTTGTACCGCGATTACCACGATTACGAATGGGGAAAACCAGTTTACGACGACCAATTATTATTTGAGTTTTTGATTCTCGAAACCTTTCAAGCGGGCTTGAGTTGGTATACTATTTTGAAGAAAAGAGAAAACTTCCGAAAAGCATTTCATCATTTTGATTACACAAAAGTGGCACAATATAGCGAAGACAAAATTCAGGAATTGCTACAAGACGCGGGAATCATCCGCAACCAACTTAAAATAAGAGCAGCGGTTTCGAATGCGCTTGCTTTTATGGAAGTCCAAAAAGAATTTGGAAGTTTCGCTACCTACATTTGGAATTTCACCGATGGAAAACCCATTCACAACAATATAAAATCGATGAAGGAAATTCCGGCTTCAACACCACTTTCCGATGCAATTAGCAAAGATTTAAAGAAACGCGGATTCAAATTCGTAGGTTCGACGGTTGTATATGCACACATGCAAGCTACGGGAATGGTGAATGATCATGTTGCAGATTGTTGGACGCAAGGTTAGTGTTAAGTGGATAATTAGATTTCGGAAATTTTATTGCAAAGGAATTGTGTTTTCTTTTAATAAAAAAACTTACTTTATTAATACCTTTAATGCATAATTAAAAACCATGTTTCGACATAAAGGCAATCGAAGAACTTTTTCCCATAATTTAAAATTGGCGTCTACGTTGTCGTTTGTCGCCGGAATGGTAAACATTGCCGGAGTCTTATCGGTAGCGATTTTAACAACCAATGTAACAGGTCATTTTGCTTTTTTTGCTGAAGAAATTTCCTTGAAAAACTATTCGAAAGCAGTAACCATTATTGTGTTCATTTTGTTTTTCTTTTTAGGTGCTTTCACATCCAATTTATTAGTAGAACTTGTTTCTCAAAAAAAACCAAGAATCGCTCACGCTGTTCCAATGTTTTTAGAAGTTATACTATTATTTACCGTTGGATACGGTAATCATTTAAGCAACAATCACATTGCGTATTTATTGCTTTTCGCAATGGGTTTGCAAAATGCGATGGTGACTAAAATCTCACAATCAACAGTGAGAACAACGCATTTAACGGGTTTGTTTACCGATTTGGGTATTGAACTTTCCCAATTGTTTTTTTATAAAAAACCGATGGAACTCAAAAAATTACAGCGAAACATTTTTTTACGATTCTCGATTATCATTTTTTTCTTTTTAGGATGTGTATTTGGCGGCTACTTTTACCAATTATACAAATTAAAAATACTGCTTTTTGCAGCATTCGTATTAATTGTCGCTTTGCTGTTTGACAACATTGTTGTTTATTATCATTTGACCAAAAGAAAAATAAAATCGAGTTTTAAGGAATAATTTCTTCCGATTCCAAAACCAACATAAAGGCTTCTCTTGAAATCTCAAAAGCGCCCAATTTCTCTAAATGGTCGTTATGTACTTGGCAATCGAGCAATTTGTAATTGTTCTCTTTTAAGTATTCGATGAGTTTTACAAAGGCAATTTTGCTTGCATTCGTCACTTTTGAAAACATACTTTCACCACAAAAAACATGTCCTAAATCAACGCCATACAATCCGCCAACGAGTTCCTCATTTTGCCACACTTCAAATGACATGGCTTTGCCAAGTTCATGTAATTGTGTGTACGATTTTATAATATCGTCTGTAATCCAAGTTCCTACTTGGCCTTTTCGTTCTGCATTTTGACAATTGGAAATTACTCCGCTAAAGTTTTTGTTGATGGTAACTTCAAAATGATTTCTATTGATAATGTTCCGCAAACTTTTAGCCACTTTATAATCGTTCGGATTGATCACCATTCGCTCTGAGGGTGCCCACCAAAAAATAGGTTCGTCTTCATTAAACCACGGAAAAATGCCATTACGATAGGCCAAAAGCAACCGCTCAAAAGACAGATCGCCTCCAACTGCTAAAACGCCTTCGTAGGAAGCTTCTGAAACTGGAGGAAAATAAAGTTCTTTGGTTAGGAAATACATTGTTTAGAAAATAGAGAATAAAATATAGACCATGTAGTATAGAAAAACAAAAAAGCCATTCTAAACATCTAACCGGGTTATAATATTTAGAATGACAGTCTTTTTTCTATTTTCTTTGTTCTATTTTCTTACTAGAAAGGTAAATCGTCGTGTTCTTCTTCTTTAAAATCAGTTGCCGGAGCAAATGCTTCTGCTGCAGGAACTGGAGCCATTTGAGCCGTTACCGGAGCTTCTGCTTGTGTTTTTTCGATCCTCCAACCTTTAATAGAATTAAAATATTTCGTTTCTCCTTGCGGATTCACCCATTCTCTTCCTCCTAAATTGATAGAAACTTTTACATTTTCACCAACCGAAATCGTGTTTAATAAATCGCTTTTATCTTGAACGAATTCAATCATGATACTTTGTGGATACTGCTCATCGGTAGTAACAACTAATTCTCTTTTTTTAAATGTTGGACTCACCTGTTGTTCTGGTCCAACTACTTTTACTCTTCCTGAAACTTCCATACTCTAAATTATTTATTGTTTTGCTAAAAGCACTTTCCAAGCGGTTAGCACTTCATTTTTATCTAAATATTCTTTGGCTAATTGGTGTTTTTTTGCTTCATCATCTGCACTTAAAACGCCTTTCACTTCAAAATTTTGTTTTACAAATATAGTAATTTCTTCTTCGGTTGGCAAGGATTCTACATTTCCTAATTTACCTAAATCGTTACCATTAAAAACGGGACTTTCTTTTACAAAATCGGGAATAAAATCAACTCCAATTCCCAAAGTGGTTAACGGTTTTTCGACCTCAAACAAACCTTTATTAGCTCTCGAATACCAATTGCCTCCTAATCGAGAAACCAAATCAATTTTTACTGGATCGATAACGCCATTGTCGTCTAAAACCGTTTCGTTAATATGCATTTTCAAGACTTCACAAACAATCATATTTCCAGCACCACCTTCTTTTCCTAATGCGATAATTTCGATAACTTTACATTCAAATTGCACCGGACTTTCAGCTACACGATACGGTTTTACTACTTCGGATGGAATTGGGGTTAAACCCGATTTTAAAAATTCATTCACGCCTTCTGGATATTCGGTACTCGACAAAGAAACCTGCTGCACCATCTCAAAATTCACCACATTAATCACCACTTGTCCAGTTGCTTCACAATTCAGTAGCGTGTGTTTTACCGAATTATCGCGTACACGACGTGCTGGCGAAAAAACCAAAATAGGTGGATTGGCGCTGAAGATATTAAAAAAACTAAACGGCGATAAATTGGGTTTTCCTTTTTTGTCTAAAGTACTTGCAAATGCTATAGGCCGCGGACCAATAGCACTTTGTAAATATGTTTGCAATTTGGCTGTAGTAACTTCTTTTGGATCAATGGTTAACATAGAATCGAATTTTGTCAAAGATAGAAATTATGAGACTAAAGAACAAAGAGAAAAGAGAAAAGAAAATAGTAGGTCAACCGAAAAATTCTTGCTTCTTGTATCTTATTTCTTGACTTTTCCTTACTTTTAAACAAAAATTACTACATGCAATTTTCTGAAAGAAGAAACATATCTCGTTGGATAATCATAATTGCTTCATTTGTAATCATATCATTAATTCTGTGGAATACTTATACCTTTTTTCAAATTTTTAAAACCGAAGAACGCGACAAAATGGAGCTATGGGCAGCCGCTCAAAAATCATTATTAAAAGCCGATTTGGAAAATGACAATGTCGATCTAAATCTCGAAATTTTAAAAGGGAATACTAGTATTCCTATGATTCTTACGGAAAATGATGCTATTATTAAGCCGGCAAATATTGACGAAGCAATTATAAAGGATTCTGTTAAACTGGCTGATTTTTTAGTAAAACTAAAAAACGAAAACGAGCCTATTAAAATTGAATGGGATGCCGGAAAATTTCAATATTTATATTACGGTAATTCGTCCTTAATCAATAAGCTAAAATACTATCCTGTTGCATTATTATTAATTATTTTCCTTTTTGGAGCTGTAGTTTACAACTTCTACAAAAGCACTAAAATGGCGACTCAAAACAAGCTTTGGGCAGGAATGGCGAAAGAAACAGCGCATCAAATTGGCACGCCATTATCGTCATTAATTGGTTGGCTCGAAATTATGAGAGCCGATAACGTTGATGAAACCACCATTACCGAAATCGAAAAAGACATTCACCGTTTACAAACGATTACCGATCGATTTTCGAAAATTGGCTCCGAACCGATATTGGAATCTAAAAACATTATTGATGAAACACGCAATTCTTTTGACTATTTGAAATCGCGTTTTTCGAAGCAAGTGGAATTTAGCTTTACAGCTCCTAAATCGCCACTTCTCGTTTCATTAAATCCCGCTTTGTACAGTTGGACGATTGAAAACCTGATGAAGAATTCTATTGACGCTATGAAAGGTAGAGGAAAACTCAAAATCAATATTGAAAATGACGGATTATTTGTTAAAATAAACGTCAATGATACCGGAAAAGGAATTCCGAAAAATCAATTTAAAAGGGTTTTTGAACCTGGATTTACAACCAAAAAACGCGGTTGGGGATTGGGATTATCACTTACAAAACGCATCGTAGAAGAATACCACAAAGGAAAAATTAAAGTCTTGAATTCTGAAATTGGAAAAGGAACAACGATACAAATGAGTTTTAAAAAAGTGAAGTAATAACTAAAAAACTATCACAGGTTTTCTTTTATTTTAATAGCCAATGCTTCAAATTCTTCTTTTGTTAAAGCCACTTTGTTTTGAAAACGCATTTCATCCATTTCGTTTAACGGAATCAAATGAACGTGCGCGTGTGGCACTTCTAATCCGATTACAGCCATTCCTACTCTTTTACAGGAAACTGTTTTTTCTAAAGCCATTGCAACGCGTTTGGAAAACTGCATCAACCCTAAATACAACTCATCGTCAATGTCAAAAATCTTGTTGATTTCTTGTTTCGGAATGCAAAGCGTATGTCCTTTTGCATTTGGATTGACATCTAAAAAAGCCAAATACTTTTCATCTTCGGCAATTTTATAACACGGAATTTCCCCGTTTACTATTTTAGTGAATATGCTAGACATATTTTCTTAAAGTTAAGAGTTTGCTTCGTTCCTCGCAATGACTTAATCACGAGATATTTCTAATACTTCAAATTTTAAAGTCCCATTCGGAACCGTAATTTCGGCTACTTCTCCAATTGATTTTCCCAGTAATCCTTTTCCAATTGGTGAGGTTACGGAAATTTTTCCAGTTTTTAAATCGGCTTCACTTTCGGCAACCAAAGTATATTTCATTTCCATCCCGTTCGCTTGGTTTTTTATCTTTACATTCGACAGCACCAATACTTTAGAAACGTCTAAATGACTTTCATCAATCAAACGGGCATTAGAATTTACTTCTTCCAACTTAGCAATACGCATTTCTAACATGCCTTGTGCTTCTTTTGCAGCGTCGTATTCGGCGTTTTCAGACAAATCGCCTTTATCTCGTGCTTCTGCTATATCTTGAGATGCTTTTGGACGCATCACGCTTTTTAAATGGTCTAATTCTTCTCTTAATTTTTTTAATCCTTCTACTGTGTAATACGATATGTTACTCATAATTTCATTTCATTTTTGCCGTTATTTTTTAAATTATTTTATTTAACAACAGCTGTTTATTCTAATTAGTGTATATCAAAAAAGCAAATTCATCGTTATTCTAAAATAGAAAAAATCCCATCGGAACGGGATTTCTTTTTTCAAAGATCTATTCTTGTATATTAAATGCTTAATTTTGTTCAATAATGCATTACAAAGTTAAACAATTTATTTTTGTAGAACACTTATTTATAAAAAAAGAAATGAAAAAATTATTTTTAATTGCTATTATAGCTTTCTTAACAATTAGTTGTAGTAAAGACAAAGTTAACAACGAAAATCCCTATTTGCCTAATTATGGTTTTAATGTAGAGATAAATCGGAGTTTACCTTTATATAGCTCTTTGCAGTTTCCAGGAAATGCAGTGAAAGTAAATATTACGGGAGCCGGAAACAGAGGATTGATTGTTATTAACACAGGAAGTGGCATTTTAGCTTTTGATGGCGCTTGTCCGAATCAAGACTTAACAAGTTGTTCTACTTTAACAATAAATGGAATTATGGCAATATGTCCGTGTGACAATGCCGAATACAATTTATATACTGGTCAGAGTCCAGGAAAACCGTATCCTTTAAAACAATACCGTACGGAAGTGAACGGAACAATTATCAGAATATACAATTAAAAAAAGAGCCAAGTTTAGTATCCAACTTGGCTCTTTTTAATTAAAATTTCAAATGCAATCCGAGTAAAAAATTAATCCCCGCTTGTGGATAATAATACGGATAGATGTCATACATATATCCGTTTGAAACATATTGCTTGTCGAAAATATTATTCACCAATCCCGAAAAGACTATTGACTTGAATACTGATTTTGGATGAATTTCAAAAGAAACATTCAAGTCGTTTACAAAATAATCGGGCAATTGGGCGTCTGGTAATTCGATGTTGTTCATAAATTGCTTTCCAACAAATTTTGAAAGCAACGCAATCTGAATCTTTTCAATAGGTTGAAACGTAAAAACATTTCCGGCAATAATACTGGGTGAATAAGCGATTTCTTTGTTCCCAAAATTCGTTCCGCTTACATTCAAATCAACATTCGTATTATCGCTCAAAGTGAAATTCGGACGAATAGATATCTTTTTAGAAATAGCAATTGTAGCTTCCACTTCCAAACCCAATCGATAGCTTTTTTCACTATTCGAACGAATTGGATTACCCACATCATCTAAATTTCCGGTAAGAATTAATTGATCTTTGTACGCCATGTAATATAGGTTGGCGTTGATTTTTACTTTATCGGAAGTAAAACGCCATCCCAATTCAAAATCATTCAACTTTTCTGGTTTTGCATTTCCGCTTTCATAATCGGTTCGATTCGGTTCGCGATTGGCTCTGGCAAACGAAAAATACAAAGTGTTTTTACCATTGAAAACATAATTCAAACCTGCTTTTGGATTGAAAAAAGCAAACGTATCATCGACCAAATTCGCTTCAACACCATTGGCTTTGTAATTGACAGATCGGAATTGCAAATCGCCAAAAAGACTGAGTTTTTTAGTGATTTGATAATTGACTTTGGCGAAAACATTCCCGTCGGTTTTGTCGCCGTAATCATCATAATACCGGTCTCCTAATTCGCTTGTAGAAGCAAATCGCGACCAAATTACTTTACCAAAATGATCGCCTTCGTAGTTGTTCCATCCGCCACCAAGAATAAAATCAAGGCTTTCGTTTTTATAATTGAACGAAAAAGTAGTTCCGTAAAAATCATTGTCCAACCATTTCTGACGAATTAAATCAGTTGAAGTTTCCGTTCCAACTGGTGTTAATCCGTAATCATAAAAATCGGCATCTTCTTTATAATTTTCATAATACCCTTTCCCTTTGGTGTAATGAAAAGCGAGATTGGAGCTCCAATTTTCAGAAAATTTTTCATGCCAATGCAATTGATAATGATCTTGCTGGTAATTGTCGGTTTCGTTATCGTAAAATCGAGTGTTTCCGAACTCGTCTGTAAACATTCCCGCTGAGTTAAACGTTCGGTCATTGTATAGTGTTTCACTATCAATTCCGTTCCATGATTGGTATGTTTTTTCGGTTCCACCAAAAACCAACGCTTTAATCAAAGTCGATTTTCCGACATACGTTCCTTGTAAAAAATACGATTTTAAATCGGATGATCCTCTATCGATAAAACCCTCTGATTTAATTACTGACAAACGCCCCGCCAATTCAAAACTGCCATTCATCAAACCCGAACTGAATTTGACTGTGTGCTTATGCGAGTTAAAACTCCCAACCGAATTGGCAATTTCGCCTGTTGCTTTTTTAGAATACGAATCGGTTAGCATGTTCAAACTCGCTCCGAAAGCTCCAGCACCGTTAGTAGAAGTTCCGACACCACGTTGCAGTTGCAGACTTTCTACTGACGAAGCAAAATCGGGCATGTTCACCCAATAGGTTCCGTGACTTTCCGAATCGTTGTACGGAATTCCGTTGATGGTAATGTTGACACGTGTGGCATCGCTTCCGCGGACGCGAATTCCAGTATAACCAAATCCGTTTCCGGCATCCGATGTTGTAACTACCGATGGTAAAAAATTTAGCAATATCGGAATATCCTGACCCAAATTTCGGTTCGCCATTTCCTTTTTGTTGACATCCGAAAAAGCAACGGGTGTTTTTTTGTTGACTCGGATAGCGGAAACTAGTACTTCATCGAGTTTGTTGATGGTGTCTTTAGCTCCGCTCAGTTCGGCTGCGCCTCGGGTTGGCTTTTCTTGTGAGAAGGAAAAGAGAGAATAGAAAATAGAAAATAGAAAATAGACTTTTCTTCTTGAAATGGTATTCATTCGTAAAATGATTACGAATAAAAAGAGGTAATTATTCTTGGTTGAAATAAATGATTTGTTTCCTGTAACAATTGCTAGCGTGCACACTAGTTGTTGTCACTTTTCCCTTGGCAGCATTACCCGCCCAGGTTCATTGGGTATAATCTCAGCTGTCATTCTGACTTTAGTTCAGAATCTAGCACCCCTTTTGAGACAGGACAAAAGTAATTATAAATTGTGAATTGTGAATCATAAATGGAAAAAAACTATAGTTCTGTCATTTCGACCATCGGGAGAAATCTCATAATAAAAGTCCCTTGATGTGATTTCTCCCGATGGTCGAAATGACAAAAAATCGGAAAACTACAACTTTGGTTTTTTTCGGTTTTGCTTTATTTCAGAAGCCACCGATTTGTCTTTCAATCTTTTTTCGATAACCGATTTCGGAACTTTGGTTGCTTTTCGTTCTTTGGGTACGAGTAGTGATTTTGTAATTAATTCCAAAAATCGTTTCGTAACCAATTCTTTATTTTTGAGTTGACTTCGGTCTTCGTCACAGTTTAAAATTAGAATTCCTTCTAATGTGAGTTTGGATTTTAACTTCTTTACGGCACGTTGTTTTTCTTCTTCATCCAAACCAAATGAATTCAAGACATCAAAAGTCAACACCACTTTCGAAGACACTTTATTTACATTTTGTCCTCCTGGACCAGAACTCCGAACTGCTTTAAACTGGAGTTCCTTCAATATAATATCAGTTCTCATATTGAGGTTGGTGTGCGGGTTTAAGTAAATCGTTGACGGTTTTCACCGGATTGAAAGTAACCAACGGAACTTCAACAAAAACCGTTATCCATTTGGCCATGGCGCCATTCCATAAACCTGGTAATTCATATCCTTTAAGGTCTTGACCTTTACTGTTTTTGTGGACAATAAAACCCGTATTGGAATCGATAAATGGCATCAAATCAAATTTTTCTCCCTTGTAATTTTTCATAGCACAAACCAAATCTACCGGATTAAAGTGAGTGGCTTTATTTAAAATTTCTACTTGTTCGGGATTGTTCGTGTCTACTTGCGAACTTTCTACAATCTGCAGTGATACATTCCCTTTAGGGCTTCTTACCCAAAACGGTCCGCCGCCTGGTTCCCCTTCATTTTTTACCATACCACAAATACGAATGGGTCTATTGAGTTTATTTTTTATAAAATCAATTTTATTGTCTAACGTATATTTATAAAAATCTTCCAAAACAGAAGTATTGAGTTTTTCCGACATAAAACTAATAATGTTTGGAATGTCATTTTCGATTACATTCTGATTTTCAATATCGGTTAGAATTTGAAAAATCTGTTGCTGTAAATCCAACATAATTCCAGCCAAACCCTTCTTATACAAAGTAATTTCGTTTATATGGTTTTGAATAACATTATCAATGTTTTTGATAAAAATAAGATCGGCATCCAATTCATTGAGGTTGTTAATCAATGCTCCATGTCCACCTGGACGAAAAACCAATTTCCCATCCTCACTTCGAAAGGGTTTGTTTTGTCCATCTACAGCAATGGTATCGGTACAATTGTGTTGGTACGAAAAGCTAATATGAGTAGTTGTGCCCGATTTTGTCTCCACTTTATCTTTGACTTGAGCTATAATGTTTTTAAACAATGGCTCGTGATTTTCAGAAACCGTAAAGTGTAAATGCGATACCATGTTGGAGCTGGCATAAAAAGCACATTCATTCAAATGTTCCTCGACTGGCGTTGTAATATGCGACGTGTACTTATGAAAAGCCAAAGCTCCTTTGGGTTTATTAGCGAAATCAAATTGATTTAACCCAAGCATTGATTTGATGAAAAGGTAACTTTTTTCGTTTCTGTCGAGGGAATAATAATCGGAATACCATTCTTTTAGTTTGGATTTTACTTCCTCATAAAAAGGGAACTTTTCGATTCCCGCCAAAAAAATAGGTAAATTTTTATCTTCCTTTCGGTTAATATACGCATTGATGGTTTCATTTTCGTGATCAAATTCATTCAGAAATTCATTTAAGAATTTGAACATTCTACTGGCAGCACCTGATGCTGGGACGAACTTTTTTAGTTTTAAATTTGATTTTTTACTGTCGAATTTTGCGGCAAATGACTGGAATTCTTCGGTAGTTAATTTCACAATACCATCATTAATGGTTGCAGGTTTTTCTAAATAAATTTTAGGAATTCCAGATTGAAACAACAATAATTCTGCTTCGATTTTATCTAAAGCAATACCGTGATTTTTGATTTGCTCAAAATCGGCTTCAGTAAAATCATATCTCTTTGTTAGACTGTCTTTCTTTGTAATGTTTTCTTCCATTCGATTAGAGCAAAAATAGCTAAAATTGTAAAAATAAGATACTGTAAAGCTAACATTCCTAAACCTCTATAGGCAAATAACGGAACGGCTATGCAATCACCGATAATCCAAAGTGTCCAATTTTCAATTTTTTTTAAAGCCATGAACCACATTGCTGTGAAAAATATTCCTGATGTAAAAATATCAATATAATTAGGAATTTCAAGCTTATAGTCAAAAAAAACATAAACTAGATAGGTTATCAAAACGGTAAGAAAAAACATTCCTATTCCAATTATTTTTTCGCTAAATGTAGTTCTTGAAATTTTTAAATCGGGTTCGTCAGTTCCTAAACTCCATCTGTACCAACCATAAATACTCATTATGGAATAATAAAAATTCATGGTCATATCGCCAAAGTACTTCGCTTGATAGAGTAAATAAACTGTGATTATGGTAGAAATAAGTCCCGTTGGATATACCCAAATATTTTCTTTTTTAGCACAAAAAACACTAATAATTCCGAAGACAAAAGCCATTGCTTCTAAAATTATTTGAAGCTTTGAGGCATTTTTGTATTGGGAAATTAAGAATTCTAACATTAATTTTTAGATTCAAAAAAGTTACTATCATTTTCAAAAGCAGTTCCGATAACCACCATATCTGCTCCAGCTTGGTAGGCGTTTTCAATTTCTTGAAGGGAACGAATACCGCCGCCAACAATAAGTGGAATGGTAGTGTTTTGAGCCACCAATGTAATCATTACAAGTGGAATTGGTAATTGTGCGCCACTTCCAGCTTCTAAATAAATTAATTTATTGCCTATGTATTCGCCTGCTTGTGCTGTTTGTAGTACGTAATCGGAATTGTTTCGGTTTAACGGCTTAGTCTTGGTTACTCTTTCTACAGCAGTTTCGCTGCCACTTTCGATTAGAATATAAGCTGTGGAAATCACTTCCAAATTGGTTTTCTTTAAAATCGGAACGGCATTAATTTGATGTTCGATTAAATAATCTGGATTTCTTCCTGAGAGTAAACTTAGAAATAAAATTCCGTCTGCTTCGTTGGATATTTGTGATGGATTTCCAGGAAAAAGTAAAATAGGTAAATTGATTTTTTGTTTTATTGTTTGAATCAAATCATCTAAATGCGTTCCGTTATATGAACTGCCGCCCACAAAAATATGCGTGGTTGGCGATTGATTTATTTTTGGAATTAAATCGGAAAGGTTTTCTAATGTTAACTTATCGGGATCGAGAAGTAGTGCTAAAAGTTTTTTTTCTTCCGCTTTAGCCTGAACTATTACTTGGTAAATCTGTGTCATTATTTTTTTTGGAATCCGCAAACATAGATATAATCTTCTACCGAATCAAATACGGTTTCAAAATACTCGATTCGATTATTGAAATGCAGTTGTGCTGTCGTTTTTTTATCTTCAAATGCAAAATCGTTTTCCGATATATGGTCGGGAAAACTAATTCCGATTTCGTTTTTTATTTTAAAAACCACTTCTTTTATGCCCCAAATCACTGTGGCTTTTTTAATTTTTTCGGCTTCCGATAAATTTTCAAGATGAGCGACATCCATAAAACGACCTGCGATTCTTAATGTTTTTTCTTTGAGTTGTTCAATGTCCAATCCAACATTTTGATCACTAACCAAAATTCCCGAAAAACCATTCGAGTGTGAAATTGAAATGTGTATTTCTGCAGTATTATTTTGTCTTTCTTCTTTATTCTTTTCTCTATATTCTTTTCTCAAATGCGGTTTTCCGAATTCGTCGTAATACAAATCGAAATCGCTATACCCCAAATGTTGTAATAACAAACGCACCGCCATAAATCCTTTTTGATGACTTTCCGATTTCATGCCTTCCAATCGAGCCAATGAAACATCTTTGAGTTGCACGTCGCGATAAAGCGTGTTAAAATCTTCGGTAATTTTCCAAAGGTATAGGTTGGTATTCGGTTTAATTTCTATCGATTGATAAAACGCCATGGTAAAGTTTGGTTTCTAGCCCTGATGGAAGCGGCATCCTGTAATTGCGAGGAACGAAGCAATGACAGATACAGCGGACAGCAGGAAATAGCTTTAAAAAATTCAAAAGATTGCTTCGTTCCTCGCAATGACTTCTTCAAATTAAAAATAGTTAATTGTTTATCAAAAGGTTATCATTTTGAACAAATCACAAAATAACAGAATTGTTTGAATAAATGAAAAGTTATTTCGTAATTTTGCGCCATATTTATAAAAAACAAATATACATAATAGATGAGCACAAACACAATGCCTTACGTGGCTTACAAAGTAAAAGACATTTCCTTGGCAAGCTGGGGAAGAAAAGAAATTGAATTAGCAGAAGCTGAAATGCCAGGTTTAATGGCATTGAGAGCTGAATATGGCGCAAGTCAACCTTTAAAAGGGGCTAGAATTGCAGGTTGCTTACACATGACGATTCAAACAGCAGTTTTGATTGAAACGTTGAAAGCACTTGGTGCTGAAGTGACTTGGAGTTCTTGTAACATTTTCTCTACACAAGATCACGCTGCTGCTGCAATCGCTGCTGCTGGAACTGCGGTGTATGCTTGGAAAGGTTTGAACGAAGAAGATTTTGATTGGTGTATTGAGCAAACCTTATTTTTTGGTGAAGACCGTCAACCGTTAAACATGATTTTGGATGATGGTGGTGACTTAACAAATATGGTTTTTGATCGTTACCCAGAATTGATTGATGGTATTAAAGGTTTATCAGAGGAGACTACAACTGGTGTTCACCGTTTATACGAAAGAATGAAAAACGGAACCTTACATATGCCAGCGATTAACGTAAACGATTCGGTTACCAAATCGAAATTTGACAACAAATACGGTTGTAAAGAAAGTGCAGTTGATGCCGTTCGTAGAGCAACCGACGTAATGTTGGCTGGAAAAAGAGTAATCGTTTGTGGATATGGTGACGTAGGTAAAGGAACGGCAGCTTCGTTTAGAGGCGCAGGTTCTATTGTTACGGTTACCGAAATCGATCCGATTTGTGCGTTGCAAGCAGCCATGGACGGATTTGAAGTAAAGAAATTAAACACCGTTATTGAAACAGCTGATATCGTTATCACAACAACTGGAAATAAAGACATCGTTATGAGTTCTCATTTCGAGAAAATGAAAGACAAAACGATTGTGTGTAACATCGGTCACTTTGACAACGAAATCGATATGGCTTGGTTGAACAAAAACCACGGTGCATCGAAAATCGAAATCAAACCTCAGGTTGATAAATATACGATTAACGGAAAAGACATTCTTATTTTAGCAGAAGGTCGTTTGGTAAACTTAGGTTGTGCTACAGGTCACCCTAGTTTTGTAATGAGTAACTCCTTCACCAATCAAACTTTGGCGCAATTGGAATTATGGAATAACAGTTCGGCTTACAAAAACGAAGTGTACATGTTACCAAAACATTTAGATGAAAAAGTAGCGGCTTTACACTTAGCGAAATTGGGCGTTGAATTGGAAACATTACGTGATGATCAAGCTGCTTATATTGGTGTGGAAGTTCAAGGTCCGTACAAACCGGAATATTACAGATACTAATCAATTGATAATTAAAATAGAAAACCCCGATTTCAATTGAAGTCGGGTTTTTTGTTTTGAAGCTATTTCCAGCTTTCGCCTTTATCTTCGTTCGTACCTCACAAAGGATACCGGCTCAATCTGGGCTAGGCGTTTAGTCATATCACAATCTTAACACAAAAAAGAAGTTTACCTTGCCTGATGGTCTGCCTTTAATAAAAATAGAAAATATGTCACACAAAAAAAATAAGCAGTTCGGTGTTTGGATGGATTCCCATAACGCTACAATAGTCGGAAGAGAAGATAATGATAACGGAGAATTTATAATTCTGGGTCATGTTAAAAACAATGGTCCCGATAACAACTCTAATGAGAATACTGCCAACAATCAGGAAATCGCTTTAAGGCAGAAATTCTTCAAGGAAATCGCAATCAAAATGCCTAATATTGATGAAATTCACATCACGGGAACTGGACAAATTCAGGAACAATTCATGAAGTTTTTAGCCGATACGGCTCAATATAAAGAAGCGCAATCAACAGAAAGCACTTCCAACAAAATGAGTGATGAAAATCTTTCTGAATTCATTACAAATCATTACAATTAGTTTTTGAATCAAAACCTTTATAAAATCATTTTATAACAAACCCCCAATTTCAAACGAAATTGGGGGCTTGTTATAATTAAATTAGTATTTTTTCATTATTTCCATAATTTTTCTTGCTGGCTCTCTTATTTCTACAGCTTTACTGTTTAGGTAACCTTCACTGTCTTTTTCTGTTAGTGCTTTTATAGCAACATAATAAGGTGCTAAAATGATATCAAAACCGCTTTCTTCAAGAATAGTTAGAAACCAATTTCCAAAACCTAATTTAGTAACCACGGCTCCAAATCTCCACCAATCGTCTTGTGTGTTCATTGGCAATTGATGAACTATTTTTTTTAAGGCATTGATTAAATATTCTTTAGAAATTCCTTCATTTCGTTTATATAATTCAAATAAAGATTTATTTAACCAGTATGAATCTTCTAAATCTGGTATAATTACAAGTTCATTAAAATATTTTTGTGCTTTTTCAAATTCATTTAACTTATCTCTATAAAGGAAAACTAAATTATATTTCGAATATAAATCTTTGTCATTAATTTCAATAGCTTTCAAATATGCTTTTTCAGCTTTTTTATATTCTTGAAGATTATCTTGATATAAATTACCTAAACTACAATATAATAAATCATCTTCATAACCATATCTAATTGCATTCAAATAAGCTTTTTCTGCTTCAACATATTTATATGTTAAAAATTGATATGCATAACCTAAAGCATTCCATAACAAACCACTTTTATTATCTATTTTTAATTTTTCAATATAAAAATTTTCAATTTCAAAATTTTCTTCAGTTGATTGATTCAACTTGATGTCATATTCTGTTATACCAAACTGTTCATAAATACTAGGATTAGTTTTAGCTTCTTCTTTTAATTCGTTATGACATACTTCTTTAATTTGTTTTTTTAACTTTTCATCTTTTACAACGTCTGCCAATGCTAATTTACTAGCAATTTGATTTATATTTTTACTTTTTACTGATAGACTCTTTTTTGCCACTTCATTTAAATCATCCCCATAAAAAGTTTCTAAAAATTTAGACAAACAGTACAGTTCTTTCTTCTGTCTACGACTGCTTCTGCGCATTAAAAACCAAATATTAAAAAAACGTTCACTAATTTGATAAGCACTTCCTTTTGCTTTGTAGGCATTTAATTTTTCAATCCAACCGAGTTCAACCAACCTTTTTAATTGAGGAGAGAGTTGACCATTGGCTAATCTTGTCTCTGTTCGTAATTGTTCCAAATTGATTGGATCCCAATGCAAGGCAATGGCATCAACAATAATTTGTAATTGAATTGGAAGTTCTTCAAACCGGGCTTTATATAATGGTGTTATTTCGTCTAATAATGCCTCTAAATCGTCATTGATTTCTTTCGAAAAACCCTTAACTACAATTTTAAAAAGCATCACAGCAGTTCTTGGATTTCCACCTGTAAGTTGATGAATCGTTTTAAGACGGCCTATTTCTTCGTGAATGTTTGCTAAAACTTCATGAGCATTGGTAAGTTTTGCAAGATTATTTAAAATATCTACAAGTTCTTCAAAACTCAATTTATTTAAATAACTAATTTGAAAAGCATCATAAAAAGGTGCTTCGTAATTAAACGTATCTTCAATCTCGACAGCACTTGCTCCTATAAGAATAGGCGCGTCATTTTGCATTAACCATGAGCGTAAAACATGTTGTTCTTGCTTATTTAATCTATCAAAGATAAAACTCATATTGTCAATCAATAAAACAGGTCTTTTATTGATTTTTTGGGCTGTTTCTTTTAAAAAACGAAAAGCTTCTTTTGCTAAATCTTCCTCTTTACTTATTTTTTCAAACTCTCTAACTTTTTTATCAATTATTTTAACCTCTTCTTTCTTTTTTTCCAATTCTAATGCATCTGCCATTGCATCTAAACTATTTAACCAAAACTCTGAAAGATTACTAAGATTATATTGTTCTTCAGGAAAAAGCAATGGGATAAATTGAGATTTCTCTTTTCTCAATTCAACTTCAATTCTTTTAAGCAAGGTGCTTTTCCCCATTCCTCTTTGTCCTATAATTAGATAATGTTGAGGAATACTATTTGGTTTTTCTTTGTTAATTTTATCCATCAATAACTCGAAGAATTTTTGTCTCACAACAAATAAACTTTCTACAGTTTTATCATCCAATCTTTGTGGATTGTATAAGCCCAATTGACTTAATGATATGTATTTTTCTTTATCCATTATTTTGCAAATCTATTAAACCAAAAATCTCTTAAAAGAGGTGAACGAAAAACATATTTTGAATTCTCTTCCATTAAATAACCATCATTTTGTAACATATACAAAAGTTTATTTAAAATAACTTCCGTTTTTTCTTGGTTCTTTACTTTAGAATTTAAAAATGCAAAAAGAACATCTCTACTATCACCTATTTTTGTAACACATAATTTTTTTAGTAATTCACGACTATAAATCTCTAATTGATTGTATTCATTTAATCTTTCTTCCCAAGTATTTAAGTGTTTTTCATTTATTAACAAACCATAAGCTTCATCTACTGTCTCAATATTTATCGGTTTTTCATCAACTTGAACTAAATGATAAAATTTTGAAAATAATATTTGAATAAAATAAGGGAGCAACCAACCTATTTTATCTAACATATAATTAATTACTTCATCGGAAATAATTATAGCATCCGATTTAGCTAATTCATTTAACAACTCCTTACCTTTTTCTCTTTTAAATTCACCGATAGGATACGGATTCACATCGTTAAAAGTATAACTCAAATTATGCTGACTTGTGAAATTGTCGATGCCTATTGAACTACAAAATACCCAACGTATTTTTGTTTCTGATACTTGTCTAAAGCTTCTCAACCAATTCAAGAAAAACTCGACATTTTTCTTTCCATTTTCAATGTCGTTATCAATAAAGCTACTTAATAAAACTGTAAGTTCATCAACCATGATAAGAGTTTCTTTTTCATGATCGAGAAGTGTTTTCAATTTTTCATAAACATCATTTTTGTTAGATTTCCATTCTAAAGTTGCTTTTGCTCCTTCATACTCTAATGATGGTTTTATACTTTCTAATATTTGACTAATCTTTTTTCCTGATTCATCTTTGAATTTGCCCCACCAACTTTGATTTGTAAGTTTTTCCAAGAATATTTTAACAAAACCCTCCTCAGATTTAATTTCTTCAAGATTTATTTCTAAAGTATTCCAACCACTTTCTTTAGCTTCTTTCAATATTTTTTTTGCAAGAGAAGACTTTCCAACTCTTCTCGGTGCAGAAAGTATTAATGAATTACCTTTTTGTATGTGTTTCCATGCGTACTCTAATTCTTTTTCTCTTCCAAAAAAGTTGTCTCCCTCAACTGGCGGCCCTGTGATATTATTAATCATAATTATTAATTTTACGACACAAATATATATACAAATTTGTATATATACAAATTTGTATATGTTAAAGTTTATGTAAAATAAAAGCCGTCACTTATGGTAACGGCTTCATTTGCTATAATAACAATCTACAACGTCTCTTTCAACCACTTATAAAACTCACTTTGCCAAACCATTGCATTTTGTGGTTTTAGCACCCAGTGGTTTTCTTCCGGAAAATAGAGGAATCGGCTTTTAATGCCACGCAATTGGGCCGCTTGAAATGCTTCTTGTGATTGTCCGATACACACCCTGAAATCATTTCCTCCTTGAACAATCAAAATCGGCGTGTTCCATTTGTCTACATAATTTATCGGGTTAAAAGTGGTGTACGATTTTTGAGCGACTTTGTTGTATTTCTCCCAATAGGCGCCACCAAAATCCCAGTTGTTAAAGAACACTTCTTCGGTAGTTCCGAACATACTTTGCGTATTGAAAACGCCATCGTGAGCAATAAATGTTTTGAAACGGTTGTTGTGGATTCCGGCTAAATAAAATACCGAATAGCCTCCGTAACTCGCGCCTACACAACCCAATCTTGATTTGTCTACATAACTTTCTTTCGAAACATCGTCAATTGCTGAAAGGTAATCGTCCATTACTTGCCCGCCCCAATCTCCAGAAATTTGTTCATTCCATTTTACACCGTGACCGTACATTCCGCGTCGGTTTGGTGCTACGACAACATAACCTTGTGATGCCATTAAAGAGAAATTCCAACGAAACGAGTAGAACTGCGTCAATGGCGATTGCGGTCCACCTTGGCAATACAAAAGCGTTGGGTATTTTTTAGTCTTATCAAAGTTGGGAGGAAGAATTACCCAAACGAGCATTTTCTTTCCATCAGTTGTAGTTACATACCTTCTTTCGTATTTTGGCAAAGCTAGTTTGCTATACGTTTCGTCATTCACTTTAGTCAGTTGTAACCATGTTTTTTTCGTCAGATTGTAAGAGTAAATCTCTGCTGCATGGTTCATATCGGTTCGGGTAACAAGAACATTATCGCCAGAAAATCCGATAAGATCAGCAACATCAAAATCGCCATTAGTCACTTGTTTTACGATTACAGCTATTTTTGTCAATCCGGGAAAATTAACTTCAAAGAGTTGTTTGGTTCCGTCAACTGCGGCAGTAAAATAGACTTTTTTTCCGTCAGCACTCCAATTAAAACTGTCTACACTTCCATCCCAACCTACGGTTAAATTCATATCCAAACCTTTAAAACGAACGATGATATCGTTTTTATCGGCTTCATAACCATCTCGTTTCATTTGCAACCAAGTCAATTCACCGTTGGGAGAAAAAGCCGGATTGGTATCGTAACCTAGATTACTTTCTGTAAGATTTTTAGTGTTTTTTGATTCGAGATTGTATTCGTACAAATCGGTGTTGGTTGAAACAGCATACGCCGTTCCTGATTTCTTTTTGCAAACATAAATGATGTTCTTACTATCGGGTGACCAGATAAAATCCTCATCACCTCCAAAAGGCTTTTGTGGTGAGTCGAAATTTTCGCCTTTCATAATATCAATTGGAGTAGCTTTTTCTTTATTAGCGGCATAAAAAACGTGATTGTGTGTTCCGTTGTTCCAGGTATCCCAATGGCGGTAATCCAATCCGTTATAGATTTGAGCGTTCGATTTTGCTAAGTTGGGATAGACATCTTTTCCTAAGATGTTTTCGGTTTGGACTTCTTGTGTAGATAAAATAAATTGTCCATCGGCAGAAACATTTTTATCTTTCAGTAACGTTTTGGTATCGGTTACTTCTGTTGGAATTCCACTATTTACTGGAATCGTATAGGTTTTTGAGTTGGATTTGTTGTCTTCCACAGAAGGAATAGCCACTTTATAGACAATTGATTTTCCGTCTACGGAAATCCCTAAAACGGATACTCTTCCTAATTTCCATAGTAATTCTGGAGACAACATTTGTTGTGCCGATGCGCTTACACTCATGATACTAATGATTATAAAAACTAATTTTTTACTCATGTCTTTTATTGTTTGTTTTTTTTGGTATTCGTGAATCTTCGATTTCATTATGATAACTGATTATATTGATTGTTTAAAAGTAGTAAAATATTTTTAATCGATTATTGGATTGTTCGATTATTGGATTTTGTTTTTTCTTTCACCACATAAGGCACAAAAGGGTTCGAAGTCACAAAGCTTATGTGGCTTTATTTTAGCTCCGCTCAGTTCGGCGTCGCCTCGGGTCTTATGTGACTTATGTGGTGAAACTATTTATTCCAATAAAAAAAGCCACACTTTTCAGCGTGGCTTTAAACTATAATTAATTGAGTTATTGTTTTATAAATCGTTTTGATGTTGTTCCGTTAGCATTAGAAACTTCAATTAAGTATGTTCCCGCAGTTAATGAACCAACATTGATACTTTCGTTTTCAATGGTACCTTTTCCTAATTCTTGTCCCATCATGTTGACAATTCTATAAGTTGAATCAACATCTAAATTAGAGATATTCAATAATTCTCCTTTCACAGGATTTGGATAAACATTAAAAGAAATTATAGTGTTAGAAGCGTCATCAATTCCTCTTGCAACAGAAGTAATATTCACAGTATAATCTTCTACTTGTCCATAAGAGAACACTTCACAAGCAGTTGGAGTTGCGTTGTATTTCATTGATACTCTCATTCTAGTTGCCCCTAAAGTAGCGGTTGCCGGAATGGTAATAGAACCTGTTATCGGAGTCGTTTTAGATCTTGCTTTTGTAAAAACGGTTTCTCCAGCATCAGCAAAATCACCATCTTGATTGTAGTCAATAAATACAGCATATCCTTCATTAAAAACAGTACTTGTCCATGATGGAGTAATTGTTATTGTGTTAGCTGTACCTCTAACTACATTCGTAGAAATGGCAGTAAAGTTTTCGTAACCTGCAGTTCCTGTAGAAGGATTGTTGATAGTTCCGAATTGTACTCTTCCAATTTTTTCGTCTGTAGTACTGTTCCCTTGAGAAGCACAATACGTTAAAGTCACTGTTAGTGTCGTTACATTTACGGTGTTGCTGGCAGGAGAAACATTTCCTGCTGCATCTTTAGCAATAACATAAAATGTATAGGCAGTAGCAGCTGTTAAACCTGTAACCGCATAAGACGTTGAAGCCGTAGACGCTTTGAACACTCCATTTTGATACACATCATAACCAGTAACTGCTACGTTATCTGTAGCCCCAGACCAAGATAAATTGGTAGTTGTAGTTGTTGTTCCAGAAGCTGACAATGTTGGCGCTGTTGGCGCTGTTGTATCAGGAACTGGCGTTAAAGTTGTCACGTTTACCACATTGCTATCCACAGAAACATTTCCTGCAGCATCTTTAGCTCTTACTGTAAAGGTATAATTTGTTGATGCAGTCAAACCAGTTACAGCATACGAAGTTGATGCTGTTGATGCTTTGAAAACACCGTTTTGATATACATCATAACCCGTTACCGCTACATTATCTGTAGCACCTGACCATGATAAATTAGTTGTAGTTTCTGTAGTTCCAGAAGCTGACAATGTTGGAGCCGTTGGAGCCACTGTATCTGTAGAACCTGCTGTAATGGTAAAGTTAGTATTCGATACATCAAAGAAAATATGATTCGTACCTTTTACCATAATTCGGTTGGTTGTTCCTGGTGTATTTGGAATAGATACTGCTTCTGTTCCGTCATTTGGTGTAGCCGCTAATAAAGTTGACCAAGTGTTTCCTCCATCAGTAGATAATAAAATATCAACATTGGCGCAGTTTACACCATTTGCAGTAGTTCCGGCAACAGCCCAAGTTACAGCTTGCGAGCTTCCACCAACATAAGAAACTACAGTATTTGGAGCACTCACGGTAAATGGCCCAGCCGTTGCATTAACAGTAACAATCGTATCATCGCTGTTATTTGCTGGTCCACCTGCTCTGTTATCACGAACCGTAACTCTAAAGTTTAAAGTTCTTGCAACAGAAGACAATGCTTCAACTGTAAGTTCAGTTCCAGCTGTAGTTGTAGCACCTGTTAATACAGAAGCCATTCTAGGAAAATAACGTGTTGGTGAAGTAGACGAATTGTATGATCTGAAATTTACTCCTGTTGTTTTAGTAGCACTTGGAACTGCAGCTGTTGTTTGAGCATCCATTTCTTCCCAATTGTATGTTAGTGCATCAATGTTAGCATCTGTTCCAACAGCTGTTAACATAAAAGGAGTGCTTTTTGGAATCGTATAATCCAACCCTGCACTTGCCGTTGGTATTGCATTTCCTGTAGCAGTATTCACTGAACACGTTTTTGCTTTGATATTATTAGTAATTTGTTGAATGCTTATCGCATGGAAGAAAGCATCAGAGTGCGGTTGTACATCTAATGTCGTAATCCCGGCATAACCCATAATAGTTGATCCTGAACCTGGCTCCATTTGAACACCAGTTCCTTCGTTTCCACCATGAGTCCATGTATGATTTCCTCCAAATTGATGACCCATTTCGTGTGCTACGTAATCAATATCGAAATTATCCCCAGATGGAATCCCATCTGCTGGAGAAGTTATTCCGCTTCCTTTTTGACCATTAACACAAATACAACCTATACAACCTGCATTTCCACCACCACCAGTAGCGCCAAATAAGTGTCCGATATCGTAGTTCGCTTCACCAATAACTGATGTTAAAGTAGATTGCAATTGTGCATTCCATTGCGACATACTTGCAGCAGCCGAATAAGGATCGGTTGAAGCACTAGTATAAATCACTAAATCCGTATTCGCAATCAATACCATTCTAGCTCCGAAATCTATTTCAAAAACTCCGTTCACACGAGTCATTGAAGCATTAATAGCCGCTAATGCTAATGCTTTTGTACCACCAAAATAAACTGTGTATTCTCCTGTACAAGACATGGCTAAACGAAACGTTCTCATAAGCGCATCGTCGGCATTTGGACGTAGAGCCATAGTTGTTTGTTGTGGTGCCAAAACATCAATAACAGCACATTCAAATTTATTTAAATCGGCTTTTTTGTCCGACTTTCTATAAACAGAATACATCGTTAAATCTTGCGATACCGGCTCAATAAACACAGCTGGTTTATCCGCATTTATGGTCATCGATTTGAATCCAAGTGGCGACATACTAAAATAAGCCGTTGCTGTTGGATGATCGATTCCGTAACCTACATACGATCTGATATTGGAATATCTAGCTTGTAATGCCGGATCCATAGTTGAGTTTTCGTAAACGCTAAAACGTTCCATCTGTCCTTCTGCATTTGGAAGTGACACAACAACTGTAGAATTTTTTGCAGTAGCCGTTCTTTTTGGCGAACTGGCAAGACTAGCTCTTATTGCATTTACATCTAAATCATAAATGTAATTTGTTGGTAATTGCATTCTGCTGTCAAGTGCTGTCACATTGGTTCTTGTGGATGTTTTCCAAAAAGAACCTTTTTGTTGTGAGAATGCAAAACTCGTTACTGCTAATAAAGCAACTGAAAGTAATTTGAATTTCATAAAATTGGGATTTTTGTTAAATAGTAAAGTCAAAATTATAAGTATTTTTGTTATTATCTCAAAAAATAAAAAAAGATATTAACAATTCGATGAAATGCATCTTTCTAAACTAGTTTTTATTTACTTTTTTATATAAATAACTAACTATATCGCAATTTGTAGTAAAAAATCTTCGCCCAGAATTAAAATAAACTATTTTTATAAAAATTTATTTTGACATGAATTTGAGTTATTGGGAAATAAAAAATTGGTTTTCAAATGTCGATTTTACTATTGTAGGAAGCGGTATTGTTGGACTTCATTGTGCTTTACATTTACGCACACGGTTTCCGGAAAGTAAAATTATCGTTCTCGAAAAAGGAATTTTACCTCAAGGAGCGAGCACAAAAAATGCGGGATTTGCCTGTTTCGGAAGTCTTTCAGAAATCATTGATGATTTAAAGAATCACTCAGAAGAAGATGTTATTCACTTAATTCAAAAAAGATGGAATGGTTTACAATTGCTACGAAAAAGAATCGGTGATACAGCTCTTGATTTCAAACCGTATGGCGGATATGAATTATTTTTAAAAGAAGACGAAAGTACTTATAATGAATGTTTGCAAAAGCTCCCGTTTATAAATGAAATTCTAAAACCCTTATTTAAAGCAGAGGTCTATGCAAAAGAAGTCGATCGGTTTGCCTTTCACGGAATTCAGGAGTACCTCATTTTTAATCCGTTTGAAGCTCAGATTGACACAGGAAACATGATGCAAGCACTTTTAAAAGATGCCGTTTCTAAAAATATTCTGATTTTAAATCAAGCTAATGTTACTTCTTTTGCAGATAAAAATACTAGCGTTGAAGTAATGGTAAATGACTTTTCATTCACAACTAATAAATTGCTCTTCGCTACTAACGGATTTGCAGGACAACTCACCAACAATGCTGTAAAACCAGCACGAGCACAAGTATTAATAACAGAACCTATTCCGAATTTAGACCTCAAAGGAACGTTTCACTTAGATAAAGGCTATTATTATTTCAGAAATTTTGAAAACAGAATCCTTCTCGGTGGTGGGCGAAATTTAGATTTTGAAGGAGAAACCACAACCGAATTCAACCAAACAGAAAAAATTCAAAATCGTTTGGAGCAATTGTTAAAAGAAGTAATTTTACCAAATAGTGATTTTCAAATTGCGCATCGTTGGAGTGGTATTATGGGAATGGGTTCGAGTAAAAACCCGATTGTTTCCCAATTATCAGAAAACGTCTATTGTGGCGTTAGATTAGGAGGAATGGGCATTGCCATCGGAAGCATAATCGGACAAGAATTAGCAGATTTAGTATAAATGACGACAAAGAAAAACAACTCAACAACAACTAAACGAACTTTTTTTCAAAAGCTAAAAACATTTGTTTGGAAAGCCATGATATGGTTTTTTGGACTTTCAATTCTTTCCGTGATTGTTTTCAAATGGGTACCAATTCCGATGACACCATTGATGATGACTCGAGCAATCGATAATAAATTAGAAGGAAAAGATATGATATGTAGCCACGATTGGGTTCCAATGGAGGCTATTTCAGTCAATCTTCAAAAAGCAGTAATCGCCAGTGAAGACGGCAACTTTTTAAAACATAATGGCTTTGATTTTGAAGCAATGCAGAAAGCGTTTAAAAACAATAACAAAGGACGAAAACTAAAAGGCGGAAGTACGATATCACAGCAAACTGCCAAAAACGTTTTTCTCTGGCAAGGAAGAAGCTACGTCCGCAAAGGTTTAGAAGCCTATTTCACCGTTTTAATCGAACTCATTTGGGGAAAGGAACGCATCATGGAAGTGTATTTAAACAGCATCGAAATGGGTGATGGTGTTTATGGAGCACAAGCAGCCAGCGAACATTGGTACCAAAAAGACGCTGCCAATTTAACACCAATCCAAGCAGCGAGTATTGCGGCTATTTTACCAAGTCCGAGAAGATATAAAGCCACCAATTCTGGTCCGTACGTCAACAGAAGAAAAGACAAAATCGTTCGGATTATGCGTCATGTTGGTAAACTAGAATATTAAAAAAACGTCCCGAATAATCGGGACGTTTTTTTATAAGAAAAGCGATTTATATTGCGGCCAATGTTTGTAGATTAATATTCCATTTAAAGAAGCAACTAACAAAGCACCACCAATTCCCGATACATCTAAAAATAAATGAAACAATACAATGTTCAACGAAATCGGAACCATTACAATAAGCGCGAAGGCGACCCATTTTTTTAACAACAATAAAATTCCAATTAAAATTTCAATAATCCCAACCGTTTTCAAAACATAACCCGTTGCGCCTAATGAGGTCATAAAATCTCCAGCTTTATCAGGCAATTCAGGAAGTGGAATAAATGCTTCTGGAACCAATTTATTAAGTCCAAAAACAATAAGGATAAATCCCAAAAGGAGTCTAACGATTTTTGTAAATTGAGAATTCATAAAAATTTGGTTTAATAGTTAGTAATAGGGTAAAAATATACTATTTATTTTGAATAATATACAAGTCAATTTATAATTTTTTAAACATCTTATTTTGTAAATTGTATTACTTTTAGAAGACAAAAATTGGTTGTAACAAAAGAAAGACTTCTACAACTAATTGATGCAAACTTTAAAAACGAAAATTATGCAAGCTCATGAAATAGATTATCACATTTTTGGTGAAGAAATGCAATACGTCGAAATAGAACTCGACCCTCAAGAGATTGTAGTTGCAGAAGCGGGAAGTTTTATGATGATGGACGACGGAATTAAAATGGAAACGATTTTCGGTGATGGTTCCGACCAACAACAAAGCGGTATTTTTGGAAAATTACTATCCGCAGGAAAAAGAGTTTTAACAGGTGAAAGTTTGTTTATGACGGCGTACATCAATCAAAACAATACCAAAAGTAAAGCCTCATTTGCATCACCTTATCCTGGAAAAATAATTGCTATAGATTTGGCACAATTTCAAGGAAAGTTTATTTGCCAAAAAGATTCCTTTTTATGTGCTGCAAAAGGAGTTTCTGTTGGAATTGAATTTTCTAAAAAGTTAGGTCGTGGCCTCTTTGGAGGCGAAGGTTTTATAATGCAAAAACTAGAAGGCGACGGAATGGCGTTTGTACATTCAGGCGGAACATTAGCTAAGCGCGAATTAGCTTCAGGTGAAATTTTAAAAGTTGATACCGGCTGTATCGTTGGTTTTACCAAAGATGTCGATTATGATATTGAATTTATAGGCGGAATTAAAAACACCCTTTTTGGTGGTGAAGGAATGTTTTATGCAACACTTCGCGGACCAGGAACGGTGTATGTACAATCATTACCTTTCAGTAGATTGGCTGATAGAATTATCGCTTCTGCTCCAAAAAGCGGCGGAAATTCTCGTGAAGAAGGAAGTTTACTTGGCGGTTTAGGAAATTTATTAGACGGCGATAACCGGTTTTAATTTTTAACCACAAAAGGCACAAAGTTTTCTATATTACTTTGTGCCTTTTGTTTTTTCTTTGTGTCTTATGTGGTTAATTTTAAATACTAAAATTAACTCCAAAAACCACATTCCTTCCCATGTTTGGAATGTCTTCTGTTTTTAATCGCGACAGATGTGAAATGTAATTCCGATTCAATAAATTATTGACGTTACAACTAATATCCATCGCCACTTTTGTGAATTTTATCTTCCCACCTAGCGCCAAGTTCAACAAAGTATAATCGTTGGTTTTGGTTTCAAAAGTTCCGATATTATTCTGATCCAAGATGTATTCTACATTAAACGATGCAAAGCTTTCTTTTAACCAATTGGTGTCTTTGAATTCGGTTTTTAGCGTACTGTTCCATTTATTAGCCGGAATCAAAGGCAAATAATCACCTCCTACTTTTTTCCCCGTTACACGTTCAAAACTGCTGGTAATGTGCAACCAATCTAACGGATGTGGGTGAAAATGGATTCCTGCTTCACCACCATACAATTGCGCATTCGCTTGCACATAATCATGCACATTGTTGTTGTCAATTACAGTTCCGTTGGGAGAAATAAAAATATAGTTGTTGATGTGATTATAAAATCCGTTGGCAAACAATTCAAAATGCGAACTTGCATATTCGATATTCAAATCGGTTTGGATGTTTTGCTCGTTTTTCAAATTGGCATTTCCAACTTCATAACGATTGCTTCCTTCGTGAACGCCATTAGAAGTCAATTCTGCTAAATTCGGAGCCCTAAATCCGGAAGCAACATTTAACCTGAAAATTACGTTTTCAATCGTATTATTTTTAAATCCCAACGACGCATTAAAGCTGGTAAACGATTTATTCAGTTCTTGAAAATACCCTTCTTCACCTGAAATCCCATGCGATTCT
>JANNCY010000158.1:0-4590 GCA_031387085.1 Flavobacteriales bacterium
GGGTTTTCATTCAGAATATAACATGCAACACTACCATTACATTTTTACCGGATCGGGTTTATCGGCATTGATGACGGTATATGAAATGGTACTTTCCGGAAAATTTGATGACAAAAGTATTTTGCTTATTGATGAAAATAGAAAAAAAACAAACGATAGAACTTGGTGTTTTTGGGACGAAAAGAATTGTTGGACATCTTTAATTTCGAAGGAATGGGGAACTGCGCTTTTTGCCAACGAACACTTCCAATGCAAGTTAGAACTGCATCCCAATCACTACAAAATGATCCGCGGATTGGATTTTTATAATTTGGTTTTCAATGTGATTTCCAAGCAAAAAAACATTCAATTCGTCAATCAAAAAGTAATTGATTTTGAAGAGTTGGGGAATCACTGCATCGTGAAAACAGCAGCGGAAAGTTATACCTGTAACCAAATTTTCAATTCGATTTACCATCCCGATATTGTAAAAAAGCAAACCAAATATCCGGTATTGCAACAACATTTTGTGGGTTGGTTCATCAAAAGTAAGGAAGCAGTTTTCAATCCGGAATGCGCCACTTTCATGGACTTCTCGATAGAACAACAAGGAAATACGCGGTTTATGTATGTGCTGCCTATTTCTGAAAATGAAGCGCTGTTAGAATACACTTTATTTTCTAAAGACTTGTTATCAAAATCAGCTTACGAAAATGCAATTAAAGATTACATTCAAAAACTTGGTATAACCGATTACGAAATTATCGAAAGAGAACAAGGAAGCATTCCGATGACATGCTATCCGTTTTGGAAACACAACTCAAAAAACATTTTAAATATTGGTTCTGCAGGCGGATGGACGAAAGCCAGTACCGGATATACTTTTAAAAACACCACCAAAAAATCGAAGGAAGTTGTGGCGTTTTTAGCTACAACAACCGATTTTAGAAAATTCCATAAGACCAACAAATTCTGGTTTTACGATTTGTTGTTGTTGGATATTTTAGACCAAAAAAATCATTTAGGCTCCAGCATCTTTTCATCGTTGTTTGAAAAAGGAAACGCCTCCTTAATTTTTAAATTTTTGGATGAAGAAACTTCTTTTTTAGAAGATGTACAAGTGATTTGGAAATGCCCAAAAAGACTTTTCATCAGCGCATTATTTGGAAGAATATTCAAATAGAATTTACTGCCAAAAATGTTAAATTTCTTATAAAATAGTTTTAATTCGAAAAGTTATATCTAGGTTTGTGCCATCAAAATAAAATAATGAACACGATTAGTACACAATTACATCACCATCATTCTTGCAAACAGGCGAGTTAATGATGTATTGTATCTAATCAACATAATTAAAATCCGTCTGAGTAATCAAGACGGATTTTTTGTTTTTAAACACTTCGTAAGGTACTCAGACTTAATCCCAAATTAAAAATGAGTACTTTAAAAATTGCGGTTCAAAAAAGTGGCCGACTGAGTGAAAAATCACTCCAACTTTTCGAAGAATGTGGCATCAAAATTTCTAATGGCGAACGAAAACTAAAAGCCGTTGCTCAAAATTTCCCTGTCGAAATTTTATTCTTGCGAGATGATGACATTCCACAATACGTTGAACAAGGTGTTGCCGATATTGGCATTTTGGGTGAAAATGAAGTGTGGGAAAAAGACAAAGAAATCAAAATCATCCAACAATTGGGTTTTGCAGGTTGCCGAATGTCATTGGCGATTCCAAAAGATGAAAGCTACACCGATTTAAATTTCTTCCAAGGAAAGCGAATTGCAACCAGTTATCCAAAAATTCTGATTGATTTTTTTACGCAAAAGAACATCTCGGTTTTCATCGAAGAAATAAACGGAAGTGTTGAAATCGCAACAAGCATTGGTTTAGCAGATGCTGTTTTTGATATTGTTAGCACCGGAAGTACCCTTTTAATGAACGGATTGAAAGAAGTGGTAACGGTTACTAAAAGTGAAGCCGTTTTAATTTCCAATCCAAATCTGACTTCAGAAAATCAAGCCATTTTAGATAAATTATTGTTCCGAATGCAATCGGTTCGAGATGGAAAACAGAATAAATATATTTTATTAAATGCCCCCAATGCAGCTATCGAACGCATATGTTACTTATTGCCCGGAATGAAATCTCCCACCATTTTACCACTGGTAAATAAAGATTGGAGCAGTTTGCATTCGGTTATTAAAGAAGATGATTATTGGGAAATTATAGAACAACTCAAAAATCTCGGTGCCGAAGGAATTCTTATTATTCCAATAGAAAAAATGATTCGATAATTCAATTTTTACCACCATGAAAACCTACATAAATCCAAAACCAGAGCAATGGCCCGAACTGGCTAAACGCAACACTTTTGCAACTGCCAATTTAAACGAAACAGTGAAATCCATTTTTAACGACGTCCACAAAAATGGAAGCAAAGCCGTTAAAAAATACACTAGCTATTTTGACGGAGTAACAATAGAAAATGCTGCAGTAACTGCATCAGAAATTGAAAGTGCAATTGCAGCAATTCCAACCGATTTAAAAAAGGCTATTGAAATTGCTTCCGAAAATATTTCGAAATTTCACCGTTCCCAAAAAGAAATTCCGACAAAAATCGAAACCACTTCGGGTGTTTTTTGTTGGAGAGAAAGTCGCGCCATCGATACCATCGGAATCTATGTTCCAGGCGGAACAGCACCTCTTTTTTCAACGGTGCTAATGTTGGCAATTCCCGCTAAATTGGCAGGTTGCAAGACTATTATTTTATGTTCACCTCCCGATAAAAATGCCAACATTAATCCGACCATTTTATATGCCGCGCAATTGACTGGCGTTTCTCAAATTTATAAAGTTGGCGGCATTCAGGCCATTGCAGCAATGACTTTTGGGACGGATGAAATTCCGAAAGTTTCTAAAGTATTTGGCCCCGGAAATCAATATGTAACGGCGGCAAAGCAATACGCCCAACAATTGGGTTTGGCCATCGACTTGCCTGCCGGACCAAGTGAATTATTAGTGATTGCCGACGATACTTGTGATCCCGAATTTGTGGCATCCGATTTACTTTCTCAAGCCGAACATGGCGATGATAGCCAGGTGATTTTAGTTACGAATTCAGAAGAAACTGTAGCGAAAGTTACTTTAGCAATCGAAAATCAGAAAGCTGTTTTACCACGAAAAGCAACGGTTGAAAAGGCGCTAGAAAACAGTCGCGCTTTTGTTTTTGAAACGATTAAAACAGGTATTGAATTCAGTAATTATTACGCTCCTGAACATTTGATTTTAGCGGTTGAAGATGCCGAAAATAAGATTCATTTAATAGAAAATGCAGGATCAGTTTTCATCGGAAATTACAGTTGTGAAAGTGCCGGTGATTACGCCAGCGGAACCAATCACACCTTGCCAACCAATGGATATGCGAAGAATTACAGCGGCGTTTCGTTAGATGGTTTTGTAAAAAAAATCACTTTTCAAAAACTAACTTCAAAAGGCATTCAAAACCTGGGACCAACCATAGAATTAATGGCTGCTGCCGAGCAATTGCAAGCGCACAAAAACGCCGTTTCGATACGATTAAAAAAATTACAAAATGGATAATATCACTAATTTAATTCGGAAAAATATTCTTTCCCTTACGCCTTATTCGAGTGCACGCGACGAGTACAAAAGCAACCTAGGTGTCTTTTTGGACGCGAATGAAAATCCGTTTGGGAATTTAAATCGCTACCCCGATCCGTATCAATGGCGATTGAAACAAATTTTGACCAGTCAAAAGAAAGTAGCGATTGAAAACATCTTAATTGGAAACGGTAGTGATGAAATTATCGATTTGGTGCAACGTGTTTTTTGCGAACCAAATGAAGATAAAATTATTATTTGTCCCCCAACATATGGGATGTATGAAGTATATGCCAATATCAATAATTTGAAAATCATTTCGATTCCCTTAACCGAAAATTTTGAGTTGAATACCGAAGCGATTTTAGCTCAAAATGCAAAAATTATATACTTGTGTTCACCCAACAATCCGACAGGAAATGCATTAGAAAATTTGGAATATCTAATTGAAAATTTCAACGGAATTGTGTTTCTAGATGAAGCGTACATCGACTTTAGTGAACAACCCTCTTTGGTGTCAAAAATCAAAAACTATCCCAATTTAATTGTCTCACAAACATTTAGTAAAGCACGCGGTTTGGCAGCTGTTCGAGTCGGAATTGCGTATGCCAATGCAACAATAATTTCGGTGTTAAATAAAACAAAACCGCCTTATAATGTGAGTCAATTGAATCAAGAAGCCGCAGTACAATCGCTTGCCAATGAAGCCGATTTTAAATCGAATGTACAATTGATAAAATCGGAACGCGAGTTGCTCAAACAATCCCTTTTAGAACTGCCGTTTGTTACTAAAATTTATCCCTCAGACGCTAATTTTTTATTGGTCGAAATGGAAAACGCAACCGCCATTTACAACAATTTAATCGAACAACAAATCATCACACGCAATCGAAGTTCGGTAGTTGAAAATACCATCCGAATTACCATCGGAACACCACGAGAAAACCAACAATTAGTTTACGCACTACAATTAGTTACATCATGAAAAAAGT
>JANNCY010000189.1:0-10724 GCA_031387085.1 Flavobacteriales bacterium
GTGTATTTGCCATTTAATTCCCCGTTTATTAACTCAAATGTATGTGTAACAACATCATTTCGTTTTTGCGATACAACACCCGATTTGTTCTTATAATCTAACGTGTTTTCTTTTTCACCTTTTTGATTATAGTTTTCTACATAAGTAATGATGTTGTCGATAAATTTTTCTTTTCTTGATATAACTCCATTTTGCCAATAAGTATAGCGATCGCCAACCACTTCATCATTAACAAAATAGCCTTCAGTAAGCAGTGAGCCATCTGGATTAAAAATGGTGTACGGACCTTCAATTTTTCCTTTAGAATAATTGTATACACCCGATAAACGGTTGTATCGATACACTTCATTAATTCCGCTAATTGTATCGTTGTTGTAATTTACAATAGAACTCAAGAGTCCGTTTTTATCATATGTATGAAATAAACCTTCTTGTTTTCCTACCTTGAAATTACTTTTGTTTTTCATGGTTCCAGACGTGTAGTAGTAAATCCATTCGCCTGTCTTTCTACCTTTTTCAAAATTTCCGGATATTTGAGTTTTGCCATTTAAGTCATTAATAACAAAAGCTTTCTTGGTTAAATTAATTTCTGTTGGCTTTGGATTTGTTCTGGAATATTGTAATCCCGATTTTAATTCGCCGGATTTAAATTTTTCATCGAAATAAATTTCGCCATTAGAATCGAATAAACGGAACAATTCCAATTCTTCTTTCTCATCAAATACCGATTCGGTATCGATTTTTCCATTGGCATAATAGTCAAATGATTTTTTTATTTTCCCATTTTCATAAATCATTTCTTTTTCTAGCGCTCCATTATTGAAATAGGATTTATAAGAACCTTGTGCTTTTCCGTTTACGTAATTGGCTTCTTTTTTTATTATTTTTCCGTCAAAATAAGCAACGTATTTCCCATCTAATTCATCGTTTGTATAATTGTACATTTCTTCTATATCACCCGCTTTGTTGTATGAAATGTACTTGCCGTTTATCTTTCCTTTGATATATTCAATCTCTAGTTTTTTGCTGCTGTTGGGATACAGGCAAATAAATTTTCCATCGCGTTCTCCATCTACAAAATTGGATTCACATTGTTTGCCTCCATTTACATAATAGGAGGTACTCAAACCGTTTAAGAGATCGTCTTTGTAGTTTTCAATCAAACTGATTTGACCGTTGGAGAAATAAACAGTTCTTTTACCATCGGCTTTTCCTTTCGTAAAATTTTTCTCAACGGTAGTGTTTCCTTTTTTATCAAAGTACTTTTGCAATCCTTGCAGTTGGTCATTTTCGGTAGTAAGTTCACCGCTAATATTTCCGTATTCGTCGAGCAATTTGTATTTTCCTTCTTTTTTACCATTTATTATAGCTCCTATTAATGAAGGTATGTTATTTTCGGTGCTAATAACAACTTCTTCCTCTTTACCAAAGTGTTCTAATTTTCTTTTAGCAAAATGGTTCCAAAAGATCGTGCTGTAATAATTCGTGTAAAAATCATTTATTTTTTTCTTTTGTGATGTTAATTTTTTACCGAGTTTATCTTCTAATCCTAATAAGATATAATAGGATAATCCTTCAAATTGTTTTTGTTCCATTACATTTTTAATCCAAGGTATGTAGGTAGTTTCGAAAAATCCTTTTTCCATTTTATGTTCTAATGAATAATCGGCTATGGCTTGTATTTGGCGAATTATTACATCATCAATTTCAGAATTTACTTTGTATGCTTTTTTTAATGGCAATTGGTTTCTGAGAATGGTTTCAATTTCTTCAAAATTATCGCCCGATTTTGAAAAAACCAATTTGCCTTTATCCAAATAATTTTCTCCATATTTTGCATTTAATTTTAGGATGGCATCATTAAAGTGAGAACCTGTTGGAGCGATTGCCAAATAACTTAGAAGTGCTAGCGTTCCTTCTACAATTTTACCGTCTTCAAATGCAATAATTCCCAGTAAATAGTGTGACGAAGCACTGTTAGGATTGATAGTGATAATGCGTTCTAAAACATCAATACATTTTTGACGTTGTTCCAATCGGAGGTATAGAATAGCTTTATTGTATAAAAGATTGGTTGAATTTGGAGTGTATTTTTCGCCTTCTTTAAAGACTTTTTCAGCTTCGTCATACTTTTTTTCATCGCTTAAAAAACTACCATAAAGCATAAATAAATTGGGTGCTTCAGGCATTTTGTTGTCTTTGTACAGTTGTTCAAAAAGAGTCTTTGCGTCGTCTTTTTTACCCGACGTAGTTAAAGCCAATAATTTTTCATATTGTGCAGTATAATACTCAGGATCAACCTTTCCAATTCTATCATACTCTTTTATTGCATCTGAATAATTTTGTTTTTCATACAATGCAATTCCTCTTTTAATAATCGAATCGTTACTATAAACATAGGAATACTCTTTTTGAGCTTGAATTGGAATTAAATATAAAAGAAACGCAACTATTATAATTTTTTTCATAACTACTTTTTTTCAAATGTAATTTTTTTTTAAAATATTACAGAAAATTATTATATGTTTTTTAAACGTTAGTTTCTAAATCTTTGATATAATCTTGATATTCGAAAAAAAAGCGTTCCAATTGATCCATGGTTTTGGCAAAGAAATCGAATATGTCATTCCAATTGGCTTTATTATTTAAACTTACATTGCTTTTTTCAACCCAAATGCGGCTGATAACTTTTCCGGTGTCGAGATAATAATTGCGTTCTAAAATGGCTTCGGGAAGATATTCTTCAATTAAAATCGTTTTTAAAGATTCTATTTTTTCGAAATAAATAGTTCTCTTCTCCTCTTCTTTGGGTTCGATATCTAATAGTACTTGTGCTTTTTTATTATCAATATAGAATTTAAAAGTAACGTCTTTTATTTTAGTATCGTACAACAACCATTTTCTGGGATGTGCTGCTGCAAACTGAATCCAAAATTCCTTTTTAATTCTTAAGCTTTCTTCTTTACTGTACATCTTTGCTATTTTTTTGGTAAATTTATAATTATTTAAAATGAGAAGTGATGAATTTTGAAGTCTTTTTCGATGCGATTGCTACTATTGTTGATTTGGAATTACCATCCACTTCGGCACATGTAAAAATGGCACCTTTGGAGAGAGTTAAAATTCTGGAAGCAGGTTTTGAAAACACAGTAAATGCTAAAAAAGCAGCAGTAATGATGTTGTTTTATCCCAAAAATGACCAAACGCATTTGGTCTTGATCATTAGAAACTCTTACCCTGGCGTTCATGCTTCTCAAATTGCTTTTCCCGGTGGTAAAGTCGAAGTCATTGACGAAGATTTAAAAGCAACAGCACTCCGGGAAACTTTTGAAGAAATTGGTGTACATGCAGATAAAATTTCTGTGCTGCGCGATTTTTCTTCAATATATATACCGCCAAGCAATTTTCTAGTATTTCCGTTTCTAGGGATTGCATCTTCAGAATTGGAGTTTGTGCTTCAGGAAGATGAAGTAGCCGGAATAATAGAATTACCGCTAGCTTTACTTTTAGACGATGCGATTGTAATTAAAAAATCGATAACCACTTCGTATGCTCAATTGATTGAAGTTCCGGTTTTTCAAATTGGGGAACATGCTGTTTGGGGAGCTACAGCTATGATGCTCAGTGAATTAAAAGAAGCGCTAAAGTTGGTATTATAAAGGAGACTTTTTGTATTTTTGTCTTTCAATTTTTTAAGCAAATTATGGGATTATTTAAACGCAATCCTTTTGGACACCTACTTTTTATCAAGAAATGGCTCATTCGAATTTTCGGAGCAATAACGCATCGTCGTTATCGTGGTTTTAATCAATTACACATTGATGGTTCTGAAATCATTAGAGCTTTGCCCGATAAAAATGTGCTCTTTATTTCCAATCATCAAACCTATTTTGCCGATGTTGTGGCGATGTTTCATGTGTTTAATGCCAGTCTTTCCGGCCGTGCCGATAACATTAAAAACGTCGGTTATTTATGGCAGCCAAAAATGAATATTTATTATGTTGCCGCAAGTGAAACGATGAAGTCGGGTTTGCTTCCCAGAATTTTAGCGTATGTTGGAGCCATATCTGTTGAAAGAACCTGGCGAGCCGGTGGAAAAGATGTCACCGAAAAAAGAGACATTAATCCAAACGATACCGAAAACATTAAAATAGCTTTAGAAGACGGCTGGGTAATTACCTTTCCACAAGGAACAACCAAATCGTTCAAACCGGTTCGAAAAGGAACGGCGCATATTATCAAACAGCACAAACCAATTGTCGTTCCGATAGTTATCGATGGCTTTCGACGTTCTTTTGACAAAAAAGGATTACGAATGAAAAAGAAAGGAATTTTGCAATCGTTCATCATCAAAGAACCTTTGGAGATTGATTATGAAAACGATACTATTGAAGAAATCGTGGAGAAAGTTGAATATGCTATCGAACAACATGCTTCCTTTTTAAAAGTGATTCCAATAGAAGAACTCGAAGAAGAAGAAAAGCTAAACAAACTCCGTCAGTGGGAATATTAAACAATAAAAAAGCGTCCTGATTTTATCGGGACGCTTTTTTTATAAATCTATTTTCTTTAGTTCGTTGTAATTTCGATGCAATCTTTTCAATAATATTCCGTAAAGAAGTCGGTAGAAAAGCCAAAACAAAAACGTTAAAAATACTGTAACCAAAATAATAATTGCGATACTGATAATTATAAATTTCATTGGTATTACGGGGTTTTCGATACCTTTATTAATCATGGCGTCAATATAACCGTGGTATAAACCAAAGCTCAGTACGGTTACAAAAATAAAAGCAAAGCAGCTCAGATTAAAGATGACATAATATTTTACGACTCTCCGAGTGTTTATAATGGTCGTCAGCAATTGTTTTGTGCTATCAACGACCGATATCTTTTTGTACATCAGGTAAAACTTATAAATGAAGTAAAAAACCACTAGATATATAAATACAGTAAAGGCAATATACGCTTCATAAATTCCCCATTTTTTTATATAAGCAACGGTTTGTACATCACACTTCGTATACGACATAACAATGTTAAGAAGGAATCCAAAACTAAGTTCCAGCAGGCTGATATAAAAGATCCACTTCACAATCGAAGACGATTTTTTATGCAACATTTTATAAATATCGGTTTCCGATATTTGCTGATAAGAATTTTGATTTTTCTTCCAATCTTTTTTCAATAAATCCAACTCTTCCATCATAAATTTAGGGATTTAATATTTTTTTTAATTTTGTTTTAATGCGGTTCATTTTTACTCGGGAGTTGACTTCACTGATTCCTAAAGTTTCAGCAATTTCAGTATAATCTTTATCTTCCAAATACATAAAAACCAACGCTTTTTCAATATCGTTCAACTGCTGCACCGCTTGGTACATCAGCTTAATTTGCTCTTCCTCTTCGGTATTGTAATCTTCCTGACTGATAAAAAAACTATTGCTTTCATAATCAACTGTCGATATAGTTCGCTTACTTTTTCGGTATAAAGTAATTGCCGTATTCAATGCGACGCGATAGGCCCAAGTCGAGAATTTAGAATCGCCCCTAAACTTCGGAAACGCTTTCCACAACTGAATCGTAATTTCTTGAAACAAATCCTTATGTGCATCTTCTCCCGATGTATACAGTCGGCAAATCTTATGAATAATGTTCTGATTATCCTTAAGCTGTTTTACAAATGATTGTTCCAAATTTTCACTCATACCTACGTTAGTAATTCAATAATAGATTTTGTTACAAGTATAGTGATTTTTATGGAGAATGGCTGAGTTGCTTAGTAACTGAGTTGCTGAGTGTATTTTGGACATAATTATGTAAGAAACTTTTAGAATTTTAACCCATTAACTTCCTAACAGTTTGTAACTTTGTATAAACCGACTTTGTAGCTAAGCAACTTTTAACTCAATCACTCAGCTTTTCAGTCACTCAGTTTCTAAATAATGAACATCCCACAATCACCCAATCCAAGAGTAGTAATTATTGGCGGCGGATTTGCAGGCATCGCCTTAGCCAAAAAACTTCGAAACAAACACGTTCAAGTTGTGTTGCTCGACAAACACAATTACCATACGTTTCAACCGCTTTTATACCAAGTCGCCACTGGCGGATTAGAAGCGGGCTCTATTGCTTACCCAATTCGAAAAGTCATCCAGGAATACAGGGATTTCTATTTCCGACTCACGTCAGTGAAAGAAATCGATACGGTAAACCAAAAAGTAATAGCCGAAATTGGCGATTTACATTACGATTATCTCGTTATCGCAACCGGTTCTAAAACCAATTATTTTGGCAATAAAGAAATCGAACGAAACGTAATGTCGATGAAAACGATTCCACAATCGCTCAACATTCGTAGCTTGATTTTAGAAAATTTTGAACAGGCTGTTCTCACTAAAGAGCAACCCGAAAAAGACGCATTAATCAATTTTGTTTTAGTAGGTGCTGGACCAACTGGTGTTGAACTCGCAGGCGCTTTAGCCGAAATGAAAAAAGCCATTCTTCAAAAAGATTATCCCGATTTGGATATTGCAAAAATGCAAATCAATCTTGTGCAAGGTGATAACCGAGTATTGAATACCATGACGGAGAAATCCTCTATAGCTGCTGAAAAATTTCTGGAAGATTTAGGAGTAAAAATCTGGAAAAACGTACGCGTGACCAATTATGACGGAAGAACCATCACCACCAATTCCGATTTGACTTTCGAAACAGCAACGGTGATTTGGACAGCCGGAGTGAAAGGCGCAACTATTGCTGGTTTGGATGCTAGTTCGTTGGTGAAGAATGTTGAACGCATCCGTGTGAATCGGTTCAATCAAGTAGTGGGTTATAATAACATATTTGCCATTGGCGATATCTCCACTATGGAAACTGAAAAGTATCCACAAGGACATCCTATGATGGCGCAACCTGCCATGCAACAGGGTGTTTTATTAGCCGAAAATTTAGTACAGTTACTCCAAAATAAACCCATGAAACCTTTTGAATACAACGACAAAGGGTCGATGGCAACCATAGGGAGAAACCTTGCTGTAGTTGATTTGCCTCACTATCATTTTAGTGGTATTTTTGCCTGGTTTGTTTGGATGTTTGTCCATTTGTTTTCCCTTATCGGATTCAAAAACAAAGCAGTTGTTTTCTTAAATTGGGTGTACAATTACATTCGTTTTGATCGTGAGGGTCGTTTGATTATCCGACCATTTAAAAAGAAAAGTTTCACAACGTTTACGAGCGATGAAGTTTAAAGCGGCTTGTCATTATAATAATTCACCAGCAAATCGACAAACTTACTGTAACTTTCAATGCCATCTTTTTGCTGATTCATCTTTAAAAATTGATCGTAAAAAGTATGAAAACCTTTGTCGATAAAGGTGTCGTATTGCTTCCAAAAAACATCGCTTTCTTTGTAATTTTCTAAAATTCCGGGATTAATCTTTGATTTTAATGCTTTGAATTGAGCTTCGTCTTTCATTCCGATGTTCACCATACAATACCGCAACGCATTCGAATACGCCGAATACTGAAAATACAAATCGTCATTTTTGATGCACGCTAAAAATCCAATAAAGTTGCATTCACTTTCACTTCCGTATCCAATTTGATGCGCCATTTCATGACAAACCACATTCGGAAATCCATACATCGGAATCTTATCATTCACTTGCGCTTCATTAGTAAACGGATTCAAATAACCACCAAATCCCATATACGTTAAAGGCAAACTAAAAAGGGATGGTTTCTTACTTGGAATTTCATAGTTCAAAAAAGAATGCAGCTTTGTTAAATTGTCATACCCATTTTGACTCATTTTAAAAATGGAATCTTGAGCGTACGGATTGATTACTTTTAGATTTTTATTCTTTGTGATTTCCAATTGAACCGCATTGGTTTTAATAAGTAATTTTTGGGTAAAGGCGACTAATTCTTCAGTAGTATACTCGCGCTTGATGTGCATCTTTTCAAAAAGAGGCACGCGATAGTAATTGAAAGCCCATAACAAATGAAACAAAAAATAAAGTACAGAAATGTGACTTGTGATTTTTAAGAGATTGTTTTTCCAATGTAACTTCCATAATTTTCTAGTTTTCCAAATGGAAAATATCATATAAATAATCGCAAATCCATATACAATATCTCCAACCGAAAAAGGAATTGAGCCCAAAACTGTCCGTGAAATTTCGGAAATTGCAACATACAATCCGTTGCTGTAAAACCGCTCTACCACTTCCGGGAAAAAGGCAAGTAGCTTCAGAAAAATAATCTGAAAAAGTAAAAATAAAGGGAGAAGATAGTTGCGTTTCACATGCAATTTTTAATATGTAAATATAATCACAAATCAATTCGCAAAGCAATTAAACTTTGTAACTTTGCTTTCGTTAAATTTACAAAATACAAGTATAATGAGTCAAGAAATTAGAAACCTGGAACCAAAAGCACTTTGGAACAAGTTCGCCGATTTAAACGCAGTGCCACGTCCTTCCAAAAAAGAAGGAAGAGTAATTGAGTTCATGAAAAGCTTCGGAGCCAATTTAGGATTGGAAACTTTTGAAGATGAAATTCGCAATGTAATCATCCGAAAACCTGCAACAGCTGGAATGGAAAACCGTAAAACAATTGTGCTTCAAGGGCATTTGGATATGGTTCACCAAAAAAATAACGACACCAATTTCGATTTCGATACACAAGGAATTAATATGTATGTCGATGGTGATTGGGTACGTGCCCGCGGAACTACTCTTGGTGCCGATAACGGATTGGGAGTAGCGATGATGATGGCAATTTTGGAAAGCAAAGACATTCCACATCCTGCTATTGATGCACTTTTTACAATTGATGAAGAAACGGGAATGACAGGTGCCTTAAATCTGAAAGGCGGAATCCTAAAAGGGGAAATCCTCTTGAATATGGATACCGAAGAAGACGATGAAATAGACATTGGTTGTGCTGGCGGCGTTGACGTTACCGCAACCCGAAGCTATAAAGAAGAAGCAACTCCGGAAGGTTCTGTTGGTTATACGATTACGGTGAGAGGATTGAAAGGCGGCCACTCCGGAATGGATATTCACAAAGGTTTGGGTAACGCCAACAAAATTATGAACCGTTTGTTATTTGACGGATTTGAAAATTTCGGACTTCAAATTAGTGAGATTGCTGGTGGAAGTTTGCGCAATGCGATTCCTCGTGAAAGTGTAGCGAAAGTAATTATTGCTTCTATGTACGACGAAGCGTTTGTATTTGACATGCAGGAAATTATGAACGATATTAAGTTCGAATTCAAAACGACCGAGCCGAATCTTACGATTGAAATTGTGAAAAGCGATTTACCTTCAAAAATAATGGAATTGGGCGTTCAAGAAGGTTTACTACGAGCTATTTATGCTGCTCATAATGGTGTTTACCGAATGTCTGCCGATATGGAAGATTTGGTAGAAACCTCCAATAACATTTCGAAAGTCGTAATGAAAGATGGCGAGATTTCGATTCAGAATTTAACACGTTCTTCGGTGGAAAGTTCGAAGTTTGATTTAGCAAATGCGTTGCGTTCGGCTTACGAATTGTTTGGTTGTGAAGTAGAATTTGCAGGAAGTTATCCGGGTTGGACACCAAATGTAAAATCAGAAATATTAGACATACTGGTTGATGTTTACGAAAAACAAAACGGCGAAAAGCCAAAAGTCGTAGCTTGTCACGCTGGATTGGAATGTGGTATTCTAGGAACGAATTATCCGGGAATGGACATGATTTCTTTCGGACCAACAATTCACGGAGCTCACTCACCCGATGAAAGAGCATCGATCCAATCGTCTCAGAAATTTTATAAGTATGTGTTGGAGATATTGGAGAATATTCCGGCGAGAAAATAGAATATTATATAAATAGAAAAACGCGCCTTGTTAATTATAATGAGACGCGTTTTTTATTTTTTATTTTGGGGCATTTACCAAATAATCTAAAATCAATTTTTTAGTGTCGTCAGAAATTTTTGCTTTGGGTTGCATTTCGTCTAAATTGTGAATCCATTCTTTTTCATTATAGCTATTTGGAGCATAAAGTTGATGGCAACTCGCACATTTGTTGACATACAATTCTCTACCTTTCCTCAAATTCTCAACAGAAATTAATGCTGCATTCTGAGTAGGAACATACAATTGTGTAGAACAAGATGCGAACAACAAAAACAAACAAAATAAAATAACTTTTTTCATAATTTAAAAAGCATAAGAAAAAATCAATCGGGTTTCAAATTTAGTAAATTCATCTAAATTTAATCCATTACTTTCTTCAGGTTTATTCAATCCAGCAATTTGCGGCATTGCAGTTAAGTTTATCCAAAATTTATTGGTGCAGTAGGCAATTGTTGGTCCGCCAAATAGTGCCGAATGTGTAAATTTATCTGACTTTATATACACATTTCTATTAATTATTTCAGCGCCTAAATTCCAATTTTTATTTAGGTTATAAGAAAAAGCATAATTGAAATCATACTTAATTTCTGTTTCAGTTTTTACGCTACCGTTTTCGGTTGTAGTTTCCCATTCAGGTTCCAAAATTAAATTCACGGCATGTAAAGTTCGACCAATTTTTTTGTCGAAAATTGCTTTCAATTCAATTTCTATTTCATCGGTTGCAACAGCTAATTCGAAATAACCAGCAAAACCAATTTTATTAGCAACTGGATCAGAAAATTTGTATTTCCATTCATTTGAAATTGATATTTC
>JANNCY010000204.1:0-9254 GCA_031387085.1 Flavobacteriales bacterium
GATTTGTAAAATAGAAACGCTGTCTCGCAATTTCCGTTAAAAATTAAATAAGGATTGATTGATGCCATTTTTGTTCTTGTTTAAAATTGATATATTGTTTTTTTGTTCATTTGATTTTAAAAAGCTTATGCTATTAAACACGTAATACACCACGAAATCCTCTGGCAGCATAATACGATTCGGCACCATTGTGATATAGAAAAACCGTATCGTAACGGCGGTCACAAAAGACGGCACCACCACGTTTTCTGATATCGTCTGGGGTTTTAACCCAGCTCGATGTCTTTGTATCGAAATTTCCAAGTTGCTGCAATTCGCGATACTGTTCTTCTGATAAAAGTTCTATTCCCATTGCTTTGGCCATATCCATTGCGCTGTCTTTTGGTTTGTGTTCTTTCCTTAGATCGAGTGCTTCGCGGTCGTAACAAAAACTTCGACGACCACTCGGACTTTCCGCTGCACAATCGTAAAAAAGATAGTCGCCATTTTCTTTATCCATACCAACCACATCAGGTTCACCGCCCGTTCTTTCCATTTCAATTAACGACCAGAGTTTTTCAATATTGGTTTTGAGTTTTGCTTCAACGCTTGCCCATTCCGTACCTTTATGACGATTTTGATTTTTCTCGAATCGTTCTTTTAATAAGCCAATTAGTGTTGCATATTCTTCGGGAGATACTTCTTTTTTGTTGCCCATTGTTATAGGTATTTACAATTCATAACTGCCAACTACTAGTGTGGCATTTTACTAAAATCCATGTACAAGACATTCCACCGATGGCCGTCCAAATCCGAAAATCCGCAACCGTACATCCAACCTTGATTATCTCCGGGTGCCGCAAATACGGTTCCACCCGCTTTTTCTGCATTGGCTGCCAATTGATCGACTTCTTCGCGACTTTCGGCATCGATAGATATCAAAACCTGCGTCGATTTACTAGTATCGGTAATTTCGTGTTGGATAAAGTTTTTAAACATCGCTTCTGCAAAAAGCATCACTACGAAGTTCGTTTCTCCAATTAACATACAAGCGGATTGTTCTGTTGTACGTTCTTCCAGAAAGGAAAAACCTAATGCACTAAAGAATGCTTTTGATTTTAAAGCATCTTTCACAGGAAGATTGAGCCATATTTGTTTTGTTGCCATTCGTTTTTGGTTTAGTGTTCGGTATATTTTTTAAAATTATCTAAAATGGCTTGCCAACCGTTTTTTTGTAATTCTTCCGAATTGACATTTTCGGAATCAAAAGATTCGGTTAGTATCACGCCATTTTCCGTTTGCTCAAAGTTAATAATTACTTTTCTACCGTCGATAATATGGTACTCAATTATCGAAAATAGTTTTATATTCGTATAGGTTCCTTCAAAATCAAAACTCATTTTTCCGTCTTTTGAAGCCATGGTAAAATTGAATTTTCCACCAACTCTCAAATCGTTTTTGGCTGTTGGACAATGCCAGTCATTGGAGGCGTTGTTCCATTGGGTGATATGTTGCGGTTGCGTCCACAATTCCCACACTTTTTCTACAGGGGCATTTACAGTTGTTTTTACTGTGATCATAATTGGATTATTTTAATTGTCGATTAATTGCAACCATTTTTTGATTGCATTTTGTAAGTCGGTTGCCTTCGCTAGTACGTCTTCCAAATGGTTGAAAATAACAAGCCGCCTTCCGTCTTTATAATCGCCTTCGAGTAATCCCGAAGTGTCATTGATTTTCGCTCCACTAGGGAAAACGAGCATGATTTTATTCTTATGAAGGTTGAAAACAGCAATCTCTCTTTTGTACTCTTTTGGATCAAACGGCGCCATTTCTCCTGTGTAATAAAAACTCGGATTGTTCCATTTGATGCGTTCACCAATTAAAGTATCGGTCGATAAAATCAGTTGCCGTATCGTTTGTACGATAGGTGCAATTTCTGAATCTAATTTGGAAATGTGTTTGTTTACTTGTGTTGTGTCTGATGATGCAATCATTTGTTAAATTAAATAGTAAGGTTTACCGCAAATTCGCAAATTTTTAATTTAGCTTGGCTATATTTAATTTGCGAATTCGCGGTTTATTTATGTTTTATTTTATTTTCTTCCACTCTGAATTGTACGATTTTCCGAATTAATTCATACGGAATCGGTTGATCCAATGGGAATTGAATAGAACCTTTTCCCACTTTATAACTGGCGAGTTCTTTTTGAAAGGCAGCATTCCCGGAAGGCAAGGCATAAAATCCGATATGATTTTTGAAACAGGCAAAATACACTAACATACCAAAATACTTGTAAGCAGGCATTTGATAACTGATGGTTTCCTCTGCATCGGGAACTACATCGCTTATGGTTTGTCGGATTTTTTCCAGAATAGAAATAGTATTCACGGGTTGTTGCGCAATGTAGTCGTCTATGGATTTAAAATCGGTAGTCATCGTCTTTTTTTTGGAAATCTAAAGTACGAAAAAAAAGTTTACGAACTGCACGATAACATCGAGCAACCTACTTTTTCACGAGCCCAATCGGGTCTTTTGGCGTACCATTTATCGGATTGTGGTTGGTCTTTATAGGGGTTTTTAAGTACGGTATGCAGTTCGTCTATGACTGAATAATCGTCGTTATTAGCTGCATCAATAGCGAGTTGTGCCATGTAATTGCGTAGTACGTATTTCGGATTTACAGCATCCATTTGCTCTTTTCGCTTTACATCGGTAAGGACTTCTTTATGCAATCGAAGAATGTAATTTTTAAACCATTTTTCCCATTCTTTTAATACCGTTTTTTTTATTTCCTGAGGTTTGTAAAAGGCATCGTCGATAATGGCAATGCCACATCCAGGGGAATATTCTTTTTTTACCAAAGCCAATTCTCTGAAGAAAATCGTCATGTCGGTTTCGGATAACTGCAACACTTTTTCAAGATTGGAAATGAGTAATTTATCTTCTTTGCTGTATTTATGTAAGCCCAATTTATTGCGCATCATATCCAAATAATCAGTTTCATATTGTGTTGTAAAGCTGTTCAAAATCGCTTCTAATGGTGCTGCTTCTTCTATCAATGGATAGAGCGCATTGGCCAATTGGTACAAATTCCACAAGGCAATTTCGGCTTGGTTTCCAAAACGGTATCTTTTGTGTTCGTTATCGGTGGTATTTGGCGTCCAATTCGGATTGTAATCTTCGAGCCATCCATAAGGTCCGTAATCGATGGTGAGTCCGTGAACCGACATATTATCGGTATTCATCACACCATGCACAAAGCCCACGCGCTGCCATTGCACTATCATTTCGCGCGTCGAATCGGCAATGGTTTTAAAAAATTGAATGTAACCTTCTTTCGAATTCCCTATTACTTCAGGGAAGTAGTGTTTGATGGTAAAATCGGTCAGTACTTTTAGGTTCGTTAGATCTTGTCTGGCGGCAAAAATTTCAAAACTCCCAAATCGAATAAAGGAAGGAGCGACTCTGCAAACTACGGCTCCTTTTTCATAATCGGCGTTGCCATCGTACAGCATGTCTCTTAAAACGGCATCGCCAGTTAAAATTAATGATAGTGATCGGGTAGTGGGAACGCCCAAATTATACATGGCTTCACTACACAGATGCTCCCGAATAGAGGAACGCAAAACTGCCAAACCATCTGCAGTTCGGGAGTATGGTGTTCTTCCGGCACCTTTTAATTGAAGAGTTAAGAAGTTATTATTGTGTTGCACTTCGGCTAAATTTATGGCACGTCCGTCACCCAATTGTCCGGCCCAGTGACCGAATTGATGTCCGCCATAACACATGGCGAAAGCTTTAGTATTAGGAATGATTTTCTTCCCAGAAAAGACTTCTAAAAAAGCTGTCGATTGTGTAACAGCAGTAGAAAGACCAATTGATTTTGCAACCATTTCCGAAACATGAAGTAATTTGGGTTGTGATGGAATTCGAGGTGTAACATACGAAAAACAGGCGCTCTGAACTTGCCGCGACACATTGGATATATCGGGGTCAGCTGGCAACTCAGCACTAAATCTATTTTGAATGTTTAGCTGCATGTTTTGGGGAATGATTTCCAAAGTTAGTAAATTAATGCTACGACTCGTTTTTCAAATCAATAAATAATTAAAAAAATGTATCTTTGACCCGAGCCACATAAGTGGCGTACAGACGGAGTATAATTATTTATTTTTCACATGATTACAACAGAAACAGTAACAAAGTTAGAACAGTATTTTCAGCCGTTTCGTAAAAATATTATCGGAATTGATCAGGAATTTTTGTCTCCTTATGGAAAACAAAAAATTATCTATACTGATTGGACTGCCAGTGGAAGATTGTACCGTCCGATTGAAGAAAAATTAATGAATGAATTTGGTCCGTTTGTCGCCAATACACATACCGAAACTTCGATTACAGGAACGGCAATGACCATGGCCTACCATGAAGCCCGACACATTATTAAGCACCACGTCAATGCCAATAATGATGATGTGATTATTACGAATGGAACCGGAATGACCGGCGTTGTAAATAAATTTCAACGGATACTTGGACTTCGAATTCCCGAGAATTTAAAAGAGTATACGACCATTCCCAATGCGATAAAGCCGATTGTTTTTATTTCGCATATGGAACACCATTCCAATCAAACGTCATGGTTGGAAACGATTGCCGATGTGGTTGTAATTCCCTGTGATGAAGTTGGTTTGTTCTGCATAAAAGAATTTAAAAAATTAGTAGAAAAATACAAAGATCGAAGTTTTAAAATTGCGTCAATTACGTCCTGTTCTAACGTTACCGGAATACGAACGCCGTATCACGAAGTAGCTAAAATTATGCACCAAAATAACGGTGTTTGCTTTGTCGATTTTGCTTGCTCTGGACCGTATGTGGATATCGATATGCATCTAGCGGATGCTGAAAGTTATTTGGATGCGATTTTCTTTTCACCACATAAATTTTTAGGAGGACCTGGCACTTCAGGTGTTTTGGTATTCAATAAAAACCTTTATAAAAATAATGTGCCTGATTGTCCAGGTGGCGGAACCGTAAGCTGGACGAATCCGTGGGGAGAGCACAAATACATCGACAATATTGAAGATAGGGAAGATGGTGGCACTCCGGGATTTTTGCAAGTCATTAAAACTGCTTTGGCGATTCAATTGAAAGAACAAATGGGAGTGAACAATATTTTGAAACGGGAACACGAAATTGTGGAATATGTTTTTGAACAATTGGGAACTATCGAAAATATCAAAATACTTGCAAAAGAACATCAGGATCGATTGGGAGTGATTTCTTTTTATATTGACGACTTGCATTTTAATTTGGGTGTAAAACTGCTAAATGATAAATTCGGAATCCAAACGCGTGGCGGTTGCAGTTGCGCCGGAACGTATGGCCATTTTTTATTGCATGTCGACCAAGAAACGTCTAACGATTTAGTGTGTCAAATTTCATCGGGCGATTTAATTAAAAAACCGGGATGGATTCGAATGTCGATACATCCAACAACGACTTCAGAAGAAATCAAATACGTTTGTGATAGTATAAAAGCATTAGCATCTTACCATGAAGCCTGGGAAAAAGACTATGTGTATAACGGAAAAACCAATGAATTTCATCATAAAAATGCGCTGCATCAAGAAGCAGCAATGGTGAAAAATTGGTTTAAAGTTTAATTTTTTTGTACATCCTGCGCTTTCGCTTTGTATACATCCCCTTGTTGCTTGTTATCCATAAGGTAATACACATCACTAATCGATTGGTAGAGTTTTGCCAGGTCTTTATGATTGGAACCTAATGTCAGAATCTTATTGTTCAATGCTTTTTCATAGTACGTTAAAGCAGCTGGGTATTCTTTTTTGTCTCGGTATGTATTCCCAAGATTAGTATACGATTGGATTACTTCTACACTTGATGGCCCAAATACCTTTTCCCTGATGTTCATTGCTTTTAAGTGTGCTTCGATAGCTTTATCGTATTCCTTGCTACGGAAATACACATTTCCAATGTTGCCATAGCTTGTTGCTACATCAGCATGGTTTTCTCCTAATTTGGCTAATCGAATTGACAATGCTTTGTTATGGTAAACAAGGGATTGGTTGAAATCATTTTCGGCAGCGGAAATTACAGCTAAACCAATATACGAATTGGAGACTAAAAGATGATCGTTTCCAAGAGAAGTAAGTCCAGCCGATAACGCCTGGTTTAGGTGCATTTTTGCCTTTTCATATTGATCTTTTTTGGTGAGTAAAACGCCAAGTTGATTGTAGGCATTGACAAAATTCTCAATTCTTTTCTCCTTTTGGAATTCGATTCCTGCTTTTTCATAATACACTATTGCGCTATCTGTTTTTGCACTTTTCTTATAATTTTCGGCTAGTGTAAAGTAATTATCTCCAAGTAATTTGTTTTGGCTGTTTACAGTAGTAAAAATCAGTATCAAAACAAGAGTAATCCATTTTGTTGCCGTCATAACTTTAGGTATTAATGAGTAAATTATTTTCCTTTCTTGTGTTTCCAACGTTTGTGTGTCCACAAATAAAACTCGGGAGCTTCTAAGATTTGTTGTTCTACTTTTTGCATAAAAAGTTCCGATATTTTATAATTGGGAACCGATTGAATATCTTCACTCAACACTTCAAAACTCGCTTCGTAATAACCTCTTTTTAATTTCTTTACTTTTAAATAAATCATATTCATATCGTACTTTTTAGCCAGTACTTCTGCACCCACATGAATGGGTGTTTCTATTCCCATAAAAGTAGACCAATACATGTTGTCTGATTTTCGTGGCGTTTGATCACTTGCAAATCCGTAAATTCCTAAAATACCAGCTGCTTTGTTTTTCTCGATGGTCAATCCCGTTTCTTTTGTAGTGATGAGGTAGGCTTTAAATTTAGAACGAATGTCTTTTACCAATTTATCAAAATGAGGATTCGCTAATTTCTTATAAATGGCATAGCCTTTAAAATTAATTTTATAATTCATAGAAATTACCCATTCGTAAGTCGCATAATGCGCGATTTGTATGGCGATACTTTTGCCTTTTTTTTCCAAATCCAAATATACCTCAAGATTGGTAAACTGAAATCGTTTCTCCATTTCCTTTTGCGAGATGCTCATGGTTTTAATCATTTCGAGAAACATATCACACATGTGATGGTAGAATTTTTTTTCAATACTATAACGCTCTTTTTCACTAAGATGTGGTAATGCTTTGGCTAAATTGTTACACACGGTTCTTTTACGATAGCTCAGGATATAATAGACTAAAACGTAAACACCATCAGAAAAAAGGTATAACAATCGAAAGGGAAGTATGGAAATAATCCAAAGTAGTGGGTAAAGGATTAGATATAAAAGATACTGCATTCTTTTTTTTATGCAAATATACATTTTAAATAAATTTATCTAAACAGGATTAACAAAACCTAAAGAAGTTTCTTATTTTTACTGAAAATAGTAAGCATGGAATGGAATGTTTTTCTGATTGCAATTATTGCCGTCAATGTGATGTTTAGTTTAAAGGGATTTGAAGACACGCTTTTTTTTAGAAAGTACGAGTTTCATGTAGGAAGTATTCGTTCGGGAGAACAGATTAGAATGATTTTTTCGGGCTTTCTTCATGTCGATATTCCGCATTTGGCGTTCAATATGTTGACCTTGTATTTTTTTGCTCCGGTAGTATATGCCAATTTGGGCAATTTTTCTTTTCTTGTGATTTACATGGGAAGTCTTTTATTCGGAAGTTTACTTACCATGCTTTTCCATAAAAACGATTACAGTTACAGAGCGGTTGGTGCTTCGGGTGCCGTAACCGGAATTTTATATTCGGCGATTTTATTAAATCCACAAATGGATATTTTCTTATTCTTTATTCCGATTCCGATTCCGGCTTATCTTTTCGGAATAGGTTATTTACTCTATTCCATTTACGGGATGAAAACAAAAAACGACAATATCGGACACACAGCCCATTTCGGTGGTGCCATTGGCGGTTATCTGCTAACAATATTAAAAGCACCCGAATTACTTGTAGACAACACTTTAATGGTTATTCTACTGGCGGTACCCATAGTGATTTTATTCTTTATGGCGAAGCATGGAAAGCTGTAATTGGCATAACTTTTGGAAGGAAGCGGTAACTTAAAAAAAAAATACAAATGAAGCAAACAGTAGCAATTCTAGCCTTATTTCTTGTCACCGTACTCCACGCGCAAGAACAAAAACAAGTCCCGCAGATTAACGTTTCGGGCGATGGTAAAATAAAAATCACACCCGACAAAGTACGAGTGAATTTCGGAGTTCAGAACTTTGGTTCTTCGGCCTCCGAAGTGAAAAAACTAAATGATGAAACGGTAGATAAAGTCCTAAAGTTCATTAAAAAGTTCGAAATCCCGGCTTCTGATTACCAAACTACTAGCGTGAGTTTGAACAAAAACTACGATTACGATAAAAAGAAATACAACTTCCAAGCCTCCCAATCGATTACCATTATATTAAAAGACATTACCAAATACGATAGTCTGATGATGGGATTAATGGATAACGGTGTGAATAATATTACCGACGTCGAATTTTCATCTTCTAAAATAGAAGAGTACAAAACGGCAGCCCGAAAAGATGCCATAAAAGACGCCAAACACAAAGCCGAAGATTACGTTTCGGTACTCGGACAAAAAGTGGGCAAAGCACTTTTAATTACCGATAATACCAACGTATTTTTCCCACAACCTGTATACAACAAAATGAACGAAATGGCTATGGATGGCGGTGGAAACCAACGTCAGGAAACACTTGCAGTGGGTGAGATTGAAGTTAGAGTGAATGTAACAGTGAGTTTTGTGTTGGAGTAGTATAAGCTGAACTGTCATTGCAAGCATAGCGAAGCAATCTGTTCACACTTAATGTAAACGACTTGAGATTGCTTCGCTACGCTGGCAATGACGGTGTTAAGAAGGTGATTAGTTTAGGCAAGTAGTATAAAACAAAAAAACTATCAAGCGAATTTTTTATAAAAGCGAGTAACAGTTTCCTCCCACAGGATTACTCCGCTGCGCTACGTGATCCTTAAGGGAGAAAACGGCAAGTAGTATAAAAGAAAAAACCATCAAGCGAATTTTTTATAAAAGAGAGTAACAGTTTCCTCCCACAGGATTACTCCGCTGCGCTACGTGATCCTTATGGGAGAAAACTACAAGTAGTATAAAACAAAAAAACCATCAACCGAATGTAGTAGTGATATCCAGTTTCCTCCCACAGGATTACTCCGCTGCGCTAC
>JANNCY010000234.1:0-3987 GCA_031387085.1 Flavobacteriales bacterium
ATTGTTCGATGGCATTTCTGGTTAATTCGGCATTATTATGCGTGCTATTTCCATCTTTATCAAGGGGTTTAGAAGATTACAAAGAATTATGTTTGAAGTATTTATAACAAAAACCGGAAAATATTTACCTAATGAAGCCGTTTCTAACGATGAAATGGAAAATTATTTGGGACTTATTAATGAAACTACGTCGAAAGCTAGAAGAATAATCTTAAGAAATAACAAAATTGTTAGTCGTTTCTATGCGATTGATAAAGATGGAAATAGCACGCACAATAATGCCGAATTAACCAGAAATGCCATCGAGCAATTGTACGATGAAAGTTTTACAGCTCAAGATATGGAATTGCTTTCTTGCGGAACTTCAACACCCGATAATTTATTGCCTTCTCACGCCGCAATGGTTCATGGATTATTAAAAAATAAATCGGTAGAGTTAAACTCATCTTCTGGGGTATGTTGTGCCGGAATGAATTCCCTAAAATTTGGTTATTTATCAATAAAAGCAGGAAATACTAAAAATGCTGTTTGTACGGGCTCTGATAAAATTTCAAGTTGGTTAATGTCCGATAAATACGAACAAGAAATTATAAATTTAAAAAATCTGGAAGAACAACCCATAGTGGCTTTCAAAAAAGATTTTTTGCGTTGGATGTTATCCGATGGAGCAGGTGCTTTTCTATTAGAAAACAAACCGAAAGGACCAATTTCTCTAAAAATCGAATGGATGGAAGCGTATTCTTATGCCTACGAAATTGAAGCATGTATGTATGCCGGTGGGGATAAACTAGAAAACGGCGAAATCAAGCCGTGGAGCGATTATCATCCCGATCAATGGCTGAAAGAATCTATTTTTGCAATCAAACAAGACGTAAAATTATTAGACAAATTTATTTTAGATAAAGGTGCTGATAGTATGAACGACGCATTAAATAAAAACGGAATCACCTCCGACCAAATCGATTATTTTTTACCTCATGTTTCATCTCACTTTTTTGTAGAAGGGCTTAAAAAATCGTTTCATAAAAGGGGAATCGATATTCCTAATGAAAAATGGTTTATGAATTTGGCACGAGTTGGAAATGTTGGTGCCGCATCAATTTATTTAGCATTAGACGAATTAATGACTTCTGGAAAACTAAAAAAAGGAGATAAAATTTTACTTTCTGTTCCCGAAAGCGGCCGATTTTCTTACGCTTATGCTTATTTAACTGTTTGTTAAAAAGTATGGAAACAACAATACCACTTTTTAATGCAGCCTTTGTTGGAAATTTAATACCACAAAAATTTCCGTTTGTCATGATTGACAAAATGTTTTCGTATTCGGAAACCAACATCATCTCGGGTTTACAAGTGACCAACGATAATATTTTTGTCCATAATGGCATTTTTACCGAATCAGGTTTAATCGAACATATGGCGCAATCAGTAGCTTTACACACAGGATATCAATTTTTTTTAAGAAAAGAACCCGCTCCAACGGGCTACATTGGTTCTATCAAAGAAATTGAAATCAAAAAACTACCTAAATTAAACGACGAAATTCAAACAACGGTGACCATTCTTCAGGAATTCGCCGGAATTACATTAGTAGATTTAATGACTACGTTAAACGATGAAGTCATTGCAACAGGTCAAATGAAAACGATTTTAGCACCATAATGAAGGTCTCGATCGACATAAAACATTATTTGCCACACCGAGCGCCAATGCTGATGGTCGATATGATTGTGGCGATGGATGACGAAATGGTAGAAACGGTTTTTACTTTAAAAGAAGACAATATCTTTTTACATAATAACACTTTCGTGGAAGCAGGATTAATTGAAAACGCAGCACAAACCTGCTCTTCAATAGTAGCAAAAGGATTTTATGTTGACGAAAACAACGAAGACAAAGAAAATGTAGACGTCATCGGATTTATCAGTGCTTTAAAAACCTTAAAAATACATTCACTGCCATCCGTTGGAAGTACCATAAACACCATAGCAAAACTAGCGTCAACATTTGTAACCGACGATTATACCCTGTGTACCATGAGTTGCAAAACATTCTGCAAAGACGAATTACTATTAGAAGGAGAAATAAATTTGTTCATTCAGGAGAATAAATCGGCAGTTTCAGCAAAAAAATAATACACTTTACTTTTAAATGACGATTGTATGAAAAAAGAGGAAGTACCACAAGACGAAAGTAACCTTTCCAAAAGCAGCATCAAAGAATTGATTTATGCTACCGACGAAAACGGGAATTATACTACTGCACTCAGTTCAGGTTGGGAACCTAAAACCATAGCACTTTCCAATTCACTGGAAGAAATCAACGAACGCATCGCTTTTGCTAAACAACAAGTACTTAATGGAGAAGTGAGTCCGATTGTTTATTTTATGGAATTCAATAAAATGGATATAGGTATTCTTGCCAGTTACGTTGGTAGATGGAAATGGAGAGTTAAAAGACATTTCAAACCCAATGTTTTCAAAAGTCTAAATGATACAATGCTTCAGAAATATGCGGATGCTTTCAATATAGCAATTGCAGAGTTAAAAAATTTTAAACCCGAATAATGGAAACTAATTTCACACATCACCAATCGGCGCATTGCGAAAATGGAGTAGCTTCTAATTTGTTAAAAAACAGTGGGTTTGATATTAGCGAGCCTATGATTTTTGGAATTGGATCGGGTTTGTTTTTCATCTATATTCCTTTTTTACAGGTCAATTTTGCTCCCGCAATTTCCTACCGTCCGATGCCCGGAACTATTTTTAATAAAGCAGCCAAACGACTCGGATTTACAGTAAAAAGAGTTAAGTTTTCCAATCCGGAAGCCGCCCAGAAAGCCTTGGATGAAAATCTTAAGAACAACATTCCTACCGGATTACAGGTGGGCGTTTTCAATCTGACCTATTTCCCCGACGAATACCGTTTTCACTTTAACGCCCACAATTGCGTGGCTTACGGGAAAACCGATACCCATTATTTGATTAGCGATCCAGTAATGGAACATGTTACCACACTGACACACGACGAACTCAATAAAGTACGTTTTGCCAAAGGTGCTTTTGCTCCAAAAGGGCAAATGTACTACCCCACTTCGATACCTAAAGAGGCGGCTTTGCCGCAAGCTATTATTAAAGGTATTAAGGAAACGTGCCGGGATATGCTCGCACCGGTTCCGATTGTGGGCGTAAAAGGTATACGTACCGTGGCTCGCAAAATTCCGAAATGGGCAGCGAAACTGGGCACTAAAAAGACAAATCATTACTTGGCTCAAATCGTCCGTATGCAAGAAGAAATTGGTACTGGAGGAGGAGGTTTCCGATTTATATACGCTGCTTTTTTACAAGAAGCTGCCGTTATTTTAGGTAATGATAAATTAAAGGAACTGGCCGCAGAAATGACAATCATCGGAGACATGTGGCGTGATTTTGCTGTCAATGCTTCCCGAATCTATAAAAACAGAAGTGTACAGGAAGATGCCTATAATGCCATTTCCAATGAGCTTTTGGCTATAGCCGATAAAGAAGAGGTATTTTTCAAAAAACTAAAATTGGCGATTAGCTAAATTATTTTGCAACCCATTATCCAAATACAATCCTTATCCAAAAAGTACAAAGAAGCCGATGCGTTTTCTTTGAACGATTTGACGTTGACGATTAATGAAGGTCAAATTTTTGGATTACTCGGACCCAACGGAGCAGGAAAAACGACATTAATTTCGATGTTATGCGGATTGATAAAACCAACCTCCGGAAGTTTTACGATTAACAATTTGATGTATGCTGACAATGCCCTGGAAATCAAAAAAACCATTGGCGTTGTCCCACAAGAATATGCATTATACCCAACATTAACCGCCAAAGAAAACCTACTTTATTTTGGCAGTATGTACGGTTTGAAAGGCAAGGAACTCAAAAACAAAGTAAACGAAAGTCTTGATTTTTTGGGTTTGTTGAAGTTTGCCGATAAACGTGTAGAAACCTTTTC
>JANNCY010000061.1:0-9803 GCA_031387085.1 Flavobacteriales bacterium
GACCCCATGTGTCTATCGTTTGCAATTTCACACCACCGACCGACACCAAACCTTCGTTATTAACGTTCAACGAAGTCACTACTTTATTCCACGAGTTTGGTCACGCGTTGCATGGTATGTTAGCCAACACCACGTATCCGAGTTTATCGGGAACTTCAGTATATTGGGATTTTGTAGAATTACCAAGTCAAGTCATGGAAAACTGGTGTTACGAACCCGAAGCATTAGCATTGTTCGCGAAACATTATGAAACTGGAGAAATCATTCCGCAGCAATATGTCGAAAAAATCAAAGAAAGCGCTAGCTTTTTAGAAGGAATGGCTACGCTGCGTCAAGTGAGTTTCGGAATTTTAGACATGGCATTTCACAGCAACAATCCCAAAGCAATTACCGATATCAAAGCGTTCGAAAAATCGGCTATGGATGGCACAACTTTATATCCCGACGTAGTCGAAAATTGTATGAGTGTTTCGTTTTCTCATATTTTTCAGGGCGGCTATTCTTCGGGCTATTACAGTTATAAGTGGGCCGAAGTTTTGGATGCAGATGCGTTTGCGTATTTTCTTGAGAAAGGAATTTTTAATTCTGAAGTGGCTACTAAATTTAAAGACAACGTACTTTCGAAAGGCGGCACCGAATTGCCAATGGAATTGTACAAACGTTTCCGAGGACAGGAACCAAAGGCGGAAGCGCTTTTGAAACGGGCGGGGTTGATTTAGACTAACTTAGACTTCTTAGATTGTTAGACATCTTAGATTGGAAGTGTCCAAAAGGTCTAAGCCCGTCTAACGATCTAACAATCTTTACTCAGGCATATTTTGTTTTAGCCATGTTTCCATAACTACAATAAGACTATCGCTCACTACAGGTTTTTTGCTTTGATAAGGCATAAACTTACGGTGCTCTTTCGGTAGTTTTATTCTTTCAATGACATCTGCAATATTGTTTTGTACTGCTTCATAAGTATCTAGTGGCTCTACTCTTCCGTCAGGCGGAAAATGACATGGCGTACAACTGGTTTGCATAATGGGAACAATATCTTTTTTATAAGACACTTTAATTGTATCAGAAGTTTTATAACTAGTTGTTTTATCAATCCTACTATTGCCCTGTAAAATAACAACAAGAAAAAGTACAGTTACTGAAAATAAAATTTTACGCATAATTATTTTTTTAGTTAAAGTTACATTGAAAAGTAAATGTATAAAAAATTCGAATATAGAATTAGTTTCATGAGAAACAATCTGATTTGTAAAGTTATCCGAAAATCAACAATAAAACCCACCATAGAACAGGTACACTTTCTACCCAAAAAGAAGTGTAATATTTAGATCTTTTTTCGTTGGCAAAAAGTAAAAAAAATAAAACCGTCAGGGCTATACCTGTTTTTAAAACCAAAGCCTGATGCCGGTAATTGGTTTCCAAAAATTCGAGGATTATAAAAATAAATAAAAGAACACATCCTATTATTTTAGTCTCACTTACTCCGATTTGTTGTGGTACCGTTAACAGATGAGGATCATCCTTTTTTAAATCGATAATTTCAAAAATCAAAATCAACACAAAAACCAAAAGAAAGCGTTGCAACGCTATTACAAAAACATCAATTGTAAGTGAAACACCCGAATTAATAATCGGTAAAAAAACTGTTACACCAACCCAACTCAACGTTACCATATAAATTTTTATTCCAGCCCAATTGCGAGCATTGCTTTTATTCGGAAAAAAAGGAAGTGTATACAACATCGTTAAAAGCAAAAAAGCAATAGCGATACCTTGTGTTAGTAATTGCAATTTGAAAAAGAAATAAGCAGTTGCTAGTAATGATAGTAAACTCAATACTGAAATTCCTTTCAGCTGGTTACTCATTTGCACTTTCTGTGTTCGTGCCAAGGCATCATATTTTACAAAATTGTATCCTACAATAGTTCCAAAAAAAGCAAAACAAACAACTGCAGTATCACCCGAAATACGAAACACAAATTGCGTCAATCGCACAAATGCATACACCGACAGTGCCACATGAATGCTGCTGTTGATATAAAAATCGAAAAATCGTTTTAAATGATGCATAGTACAAAAATACGTTTTCTGTTAATAAGACCTGTTTTTAGTTAACAATTTCTGAAAATAATACATCTTGTTTAACTTAAAATTAGAAGTTTAATAATTACTTTTGTATCGCAAAAAACAATCCCGTTCTGCAACGGGACAGGACACAACTAAACACCTTTTAGAACTACAATTTAATGAGAACAGACGCATTTGCATTACGCCACATAGGTCCACGCGAAACCGACCTGCAACATATGTTTAAAACCATCGGAGTTGAAACCTTCGACCAATTAATTTTCGAAACGATTCCGGATGAAATTCGCCTTAAAAGCGATTTGAATTTGGAACCAGCGATGACCGAATACGAGTATTTAACTCACATTCAGGAATTGGGGAAAAAGAACAAAGTCTTCAAATCGTATATCGGATTAGGGTATCATCCTACGATTATACCTGCAGTAATTCAGAGAAATATTTTCGAAAATCCGGGATGGTATACAGCATATACTCCGTATCAAGCTGAAATTGCTCAAGGAAGATTGGAAGCGATTTTGAATTTTCAAACTACCGTAATTGAATTAACGGGAATGGAAATCGCTAACGCCTCTTTACTTGACGAAGCAACAGCTGCAGCCGAAGCTATGGCATTATTGTTTGATGTGCGTTCTCGTGATCAAAAGAAAAACAACGTAAATAAATTCTTTGTTTCAGAGGAGATTTTACCACAAACACTTTCAGTTCTTCAAACACGTTCTACTCCAATTGGTGTCGAATTAGTTGTTGGTAATCACGAAAGTTTTGCTTTTTCAAATGAGTTCTTCGGAGCCATTTTACAATATCCAGGTAAATACGGTCAGGTAAATGACTACGCAGGATTCATCACTAAAGCAAAAGAAAACGACATAAAAGTTGCGGTTGCTGCCGATATTTTGTCATTGGTGAAATTGACTTCTCCCGGAGAAATGGGCGCTGATGTAGTAGTTGGAACCACGCAACGTTTCGGAATTCCGATGGGTTATGGCGGACCTCACGCTGCTTTTTTTGCTACTAAAGAAGAATACAAACGTTCTATGCCGGGAAGAATCATCGGTGTCACTATCGACACTAATGGGAATCGTGCTTTGCGTATGGCATTACAAACACGTGAGCAACATATCAAGCGTGAGAAAGCAACTTCGAATATTTGTACAGCTCAGGTTTTATTGGCTGTTATGGCGGGAATGTACGCAGTGTATCATGGTCCGAAAGGCCTGCAATACATTGCGAATAAAGTCCATGCTTCAGCTACAACTTTGGCTGATGCTCTAAATAAATTGGGTGTTTATCAAACCAATTCAGCTTTCTTCGACACGATTTCTGTAAAAGCAGACGCCAATAAAGTAAAAGCAATCGCCGAAAAAAACGAAGTGAATTTCTTTTATGCGGATGGAGAAACGATTTCGATTTCATTGAACGAAACGACATCCATTTCAGACATCAATCAAATCATTGCGATTTTCGCAGAAGCTACTGGAAAAGAAGCTTTCAAAATATCGGAATTAAATTCCAATACTACGATCCCAAATTCATTAGTAAGAACTTCATCATTCTTACAACATGAAGTTTTTAATAACCATCATTCTGAAAGTCAGTTGATGCGTTACATCAAAAAATTAGAACGCAAAGATTTATCGTTAAATCATTCGATGATTTCGTTAGGTTCTTGTACAATGAAATTAAACGCCGCTGCAGAAATGTTGCCTCTATCAATGGCAAATTGGAACAGCATTCACCCTTTTGCTCCAATCGAACAAGCAGAAGGTTATCTCACCATGCTTAAAAAATTAGAGCAACAATTAAATGTAGTTACTGGTTTTGCGGGAACGACTTTACAACCAAATTCAGGAGCACAAGGCGAATATGCCGGTTTAATGGCGATTCGTGCGTACCATTTATCACGTGGCGATAACCATAGAAATGTATGTTTGATTCCTTCATCGGCACACGGAACCAATCCAGCTTCTGCTGCGATGGCTGGAATGGAAATCATCGTAACCAAAACCATGGAAAACGGAAATATTGATGTCGAAGATTTAAGAGCGAGAGCGATTGAAAACAAAGATCGTCTTTCGTGTTTAATGATTACTTATCCTTCAACACACGGGGTTTTTGAAAGTGCCATTATCGAAATTACGAATCTCATCCATGAAAATGGTGGATTGGTGTATATGGATGGTGCAAACATGAACGCGCAAGTGGGATTGACAAATCCGGCTACTATTGGAGCTGACGTTTGTCACTTGAACTTGCATAAAACGTTTGCGATTCCACACGGTGGCGGCGGACCTGGAGTTGGACCGATTTGCGTGAATGAAAAATTAGTTCCATTTTTACCCACCAATCCGATTATTCCAACAGGAGGAAAAGAGGCAATAACTGCTATTTCTGCTGCTCCTTATGGATCGGCTTTGGTGTGTTTAATATCGTATGGCTATATCTGCATGCTTGGCGCGGAAGGTTTGAAAAAATCAACACAATTCGCCATATTGAATGCGAACTATATGAAAACCCGTTTGGAAGATCATTATCCGATTTTGTACACAGGAGAATGCGGAAGATCGGCTCACGAAATGATTTTGGATTGTAGATCTTTTAAAGAAAAAGGCATTGAAGTAACCGATATCGCCAAACGTTTAATGGATTATGGTTTCCATGCACCTACCGTTTCTTTCCCTGTAGCGGGAACCTTGATGGTAGAACCAACAGAATCGGAAGATGTAGCCGAATTAGATCGTTTTTGCGATGCGATGATTTCAATTCGAAAAGAAATCGCAGCAGCAACATCTGAAGATTCGAATAACGTATTGAAAAATTCACCACATACGTTAGCCATGGTTACAACGGATAATTGGGTGTTCCCATATACAAGAGAACAAGCGGCATTCCCATTGGATTACATTGCAGAAAATAAATTCTGGCCAAGTGTTCGTCGTGTAGATGATGCTTATGGCGATAGAAATTTAATTTGCAGTTGTGCACCAATTGAGGCATATATGTAATTAGTCAAAAGTCGTAAAGTCAAAAGTCATATAGCTATTTGACTTTCGACTTTACGACTTTCAACTTTATGAATAAATCATGCAAGACATCCAAAGCAAAGACGATCTATATTTACTTGTTGATGAATTCTATAAGAAATTACTTTCTGATTCTTCGATACGTTATATTTTTACGGATGTAGTGAAAGTTCATTTGGAAGAACACTTACCAATTCTAGTCACATTTTGGTCGCAAGCCATATTAGGAACAGGTGGTTATACCAAAAATTTAACACAAATACATTTGGATGTCAATGCCAAAGAGCATTTAACTCCGGAATTATTTACCATCTGGTTGCATCATTTTTACACTTCCGTGGATGAGAATTTCAAGGGCGATAATTCCGAGAAAATAAAAACCCAGGCTTTAAGTATTGCCACTATAATTCAGATTAAAATTATACAACAAAAACAATAATTTAACCCCATAAGTCACATAAGACCCTAGACAAAGTCGACCTGAGCAGAGCTAAAATAAAGACACATTAGCTTTATGACTTTTCAATCCTTTTGTGCCTTATGTGGTGAAAAAAAAACTAAATATAATTTCCAATAACAATAAAAAATTACGACATCTTTAAATTACCTTGTTATTTTTTAAGATTTTCATAATTCTTTGAAATTAATTGTAAATTTAACAAGCGTTAATTTAATTTATTGATAATTTCGCAATGAAATACTGAATGTAATGAATATAAAAATAACTGGTTCAGGAAGTTACATTCCGACTGAAACCGTATCGAATAAAGATTTTGCAAAACATGTTTTTTTAAACGATGATGGTACTGCTTTTCCACAACCAAATGAAGTCATTACTTCCAAATTTTTTGGCATCACCGGCATCGGAGAACGCAAATACGTTTCCGACGATTTAAACACCTCTGACATTGCTTTTATAGCAGCTCAACGTGCAGTTGAAGACGCCAAAATAGATCCTGAAACTTTAGACTATATTATCTTTGCACATAATTTTGGTGATGTAAAAAAAGGGGCTATTCAAACCGATTTATTACCTAGTTTGGCTACGCGTGTCAAACACAATTTAAAAATTAAGAATCCGAAATGCGTTGCTTACGACATGCTTTTTGGTTGCCCAGGTTGGGTAGAAGGAGTGATTCAAGCTACCGCATATATAAAAGCCGGAATGGCAAAAAAATGTTTGGTGATTGGAGCCGAAACCTTATCGCGAGTGGTCGATCCACATGACAGGGACAGCATGATTTATTCGGATGGTGCTGGCGCTACAATCATTGAAGCTTCAGATGATGAAGGCGGAATCTTAGCGCACGAAACAGCAACGTATTCGTATGACGAAGCATATTATTTGTACTTCGGAAATTCCTTCAACAAAAGCCACAATCCCGATGTGCGTTACATCAAAATGTTGGGACGAAAAATCTATGAGTTCGCCTTGAGTAACGTTCCAAAAGCAATGAAAGAATGCCTTGACAAAAGTGGAATCTCAATTGATAAATTGGACAAAGTACTCATCCATCAAGCCAATGAAAAAATGGACGAAGCCATCGTGCAACGGTTCTACAAACTGTACAATTTAGAGATGCCCGAAGGTATTATGCCGATGAGCATTCATGAATTGGGGAACTCGAGCGTGGCAACGATACCGACACTTTACGATTCGATTATGAAAGGTAAAATTGAAAAACAAACCCTAAAAAAAGGTGATGTAATTTTGTTTGCATCTGTGGGTGCCGGAATGAACGTGAATGCTATCGTTTATAAAATGTAAAAAAGTTGGAAGTTGGAAGTTAGAAGTTGGAAGAAAAAAGTAAATTTGCAATGCAATTTCCAAACTCATGTACGAAAAAACATTTCCCAATAAACGGTTCCAATATACTTTGTCTTTTTTACAAAAGCACATCAACACTACAGAAACTATATTTGATTTAGGTGTTCCCAATCCGTTTTCAAAAATCATGGAGGAAAATGGCTATACCGTAAAAAATACCAAAGGCGAAGATTTAGACAACGACCAAACGGCGTTACAAAACGAGACTTACACCGTATTTACGGCTTTTGAAATTTTTGAACATTTACTCAATCCCTATACCGTTTTACAAAATGTAAAATGTGACAAGCTGCTAATTTCTATTCCGTTACGTTTGTGGTTTTCTCCGGCTTATCGTAGTAAAACCGATATGTGGGACCGCCATTACCACGAATTTGAAGACTGGCAACTCGACTGGCTTTTAGAAAAAACAGGTTGGAAAATAACGGCAAGCGAAAAGTTTACACATCCAGTTAAGAAATTGGGATTTCGTCCTTTATTACGTTATTTTACGCCAAGGTATTATATTGTTTTTGCAGAGAAAGAAAAAAGAGAATAGAAGAAAGAAAAAAGACTTCACTAATGCGTTACTATATTGTCATTCCGGCTCATAACGAAGAAGCGTTTATCGCTTTAACGCTTCAATCTTTGGTAACACAAACGGTTTTACCTGCTAAAATTGTGGTGGTGAATGACAATTCAAGTGATGCGACTTCTGATATTGTTTTGGATTTTATTACCAAGTATCCTTATATTGATTTAATCGAAAAAACATCGGAGCTGATTCATCTTCCCGGAAGTAAAGTCATTCAGGCTTTTCAAACGGGTTTTGAAAGTCTCGATGACCATTACGATTTAATTGTAAAAGCTGATGCTGATTTGATTTTTCCAAACAATTATTTTGAAACTATTATTTCACATTTTCAATCGGATGCTACCATTGGTATGGCGGGCGGATTTGCTTACATCGAAAAAAATGGCGACTGGATTTTAGAAAATCTTACCGATAAAGATCACATTCGCGGTGCATTCAAAGCGTATCGAAAAGCGACTTTCCAACAAATTGGTGGATTAAAAGCAGCAATGGGTTGGGACACGGTTGACGAATTGCTCTGTAAATTTTACAATTGGAAAGTCATTACAGACGAAAGTTTGAAAGTAAAACACTTAAAACCAACGGGTGCCAACTACAACAAAACCGCACGTTACAAACAAGGCGAAGCTTTTTATACGTTGGGTTACGGATTTTACATTACGGTAATTGCTTCGGCAAAATTGGCGATGATGAAGAAAAAACCATTATTATTTTTAGATTACTTAAATGGTTTCTTGAAAGCAAAAGTCGCAAAAAAGCCACTTTTGGTCACTGCAGAACAAGCGAAATTCATTCGAAATTATCGTTTGAAGAAAATGAAAGAGAAGTTGTTTTAGAAGCTATGCTCCGCGTTAGGGATAGCAGCGGAAATCCTTTTGCAAAATGCAATGGCGCAAAAGATTGTAGCGTATAGCTCGACCCGCAGGGACACGAGGCTTACAAAGCCGACTGCCCGAAGGGAAACGCCAAAAAAAAATCCCTACTCATAACCCATAACTCACAACTTCTCACTATTTTTGAGCCTATTTAAAATCTATGATGCTAATTCGTTATTTATCGCAAATTGGAAGGTACTTTCTGATGCTGAAAGAAGTCTTCAATAAACCCACCAAATGGTCGGTAATGCGCGGACTTATCTTTAAGGAAATTGACGATTTGATCATTGACTCTCTTGGTATTGTAGCTTTTATTTCATTTTTCGTTGGTGGTGTCGTTGCGATTCAAACGGCGTTGAATTTAACCAATCCGTTGATTCCGAAATATCTTATCGGATTTGCCACAAGACAATCGGTAATTTTAGAGTTTGCTCCTACTTTTATTTCGATAATTATGGCGGGAAAAATGGGATCATTTATTACGTCGAGTATCGGAACGATGAGAGTTACCGAACAAATTGACGCTTTGGAAGTAATGGGCGTGAATTCATTAAACTATCTGGTATTTCCAAAAATTATAGCACTCATACTCTACCCTTTTGTGATTGGAATTGCGATGTTTCTCGGAATTCTTGGCGGATGGATGGCTGGTGTTTATGGTGGATTTACATCGAGTAACGAATTCATTTCTGGTTTACAAACCGAATTTATTCCGTTTCACATTGCCTACGCTTTTATAAAAACCTTGGTTTTTGCGATGATACTGGCAACGATTCCTTCGTTTCATGGTTATTATATGAAAGGCGGCGCGTTGGAAGTTGGTAAAGCAAGTACGGTGGCTTTTGTTTGGACATCGGTAGTGATTATCTTATTCAATTTTATTTTAACTCAATTATTACTAAGCAAATGATAGAAGTTAGAAATGTAGAAAAATCGTTTGGCGATTCGAAAGTTTTAAAAGGAGTTTCGACTGTTTTTGAAACTGGAAAAACCAATTTAATTATTGGTCAGAGTGGTTCAGGAAAAACGGTTTTATTAAAATCGCTATTGGGAATATTTACTCCGGAAGTGGGAACCATTTCTTTTGATGGCCGAATTTATTCGGATTTGACCAGCGATGAAAAAAGGGAATTGCGGACCGAAATCGGAATGGTTTTTCAAGGAAGTGCACTGTTTGACAGTATGACTGTGGAAGAAAACGTAGGTTTTCCTTTAAAAATGTTTACTACAAAAACGGTGGAAGAAATAAGAGATCGTGTAAATTTTGTAATACATAGAGTGAATTTAATCGATGCCAATCACAAAAAACCATCGGAGTTATCGGGCGGAATGCAAAAACGTGTGGCGATTGCAAGAGCCATTGTGAACAATCCGAAATACTTATTTTGCGATGAACCCAATTCGGGTTTGGATCC
>JANNCY010000128.1:0-9538 GCA_031387085.1 Flavobacteriales bacterium
AACATAAACTGGTTGACTAGTAGTTAAAGTCAAATTCGTAATTGGCGAAACACCACCTGCTGACGCAAAATAATTTCCAACGCTTAATGGAGGTAGAGTATAACTATCACAAGCATCGACATTATTAACTGGAGCAACAACTGGATTTGAAAGAACCGTTACCTGCATTGTAGTTCCTGTTGCACATAAACCTGAAGTTGGTGTAAATGTATATGTTGACGTACCAACGGTTGCTGTACTAATAGCTGAAGGACTCCATGTTCCCGTAATAGGAGTTGGAGTATTTGAAGATGAAGTTGGTAATGTTGGTGCGTTTCCGCCTTGACATATTGGTGCAATTGGTGCAAATGTCGCTACTGTTGGAGCAATTATAGTGATGCTCATATTTGTAGTTATAGCACATTGTCCCGTATTAGGTGTAAATAGGATAACAACTGTACCAACAACTGATGTATCAATTGTGCTTGGACTCCAAGTTCCTGTAATTCCTCCATTGTTAGATGAAGTTGGCAATAAAGGCGCAGCTCCGTTTTGACATATATTAGGAATTTGAGTAAATGTTGGAATTATAGAAGGCGCATTAATGGTGATGTTCATCGTAGTTGGTATAGCACAAAATCCATCATTTGGTGTAAATGTGTATGTTGATGTACCAACTGTAGATGTACTTATCGTGCTTGGACTCCATGACCCTGTAATTCCTCCATTATTAGATGACACTGGTAGTAACGGTGCAGGGAAATCTTTACAAATATTAGGTATTTGAGTAAATAGTGGTACAATGGATGGTGAAACAATTGTGATGTTCATTGTAATTGGACTAGAACAAAAACTTGCATCTGGTGTAAATGTATATGTTGATGTACCTACAGTTGATGTACTAATTGAACTAGGATTCCAAGAACCGGTAATTGCAACAGGTGTGTTTGAAGATGTTGTTGGCAACGATGGTGCAGGTTGATTTAAACAAATAGTAGGTATTTGAGTAAATTGGGGAATTACCAATGGATTTATTGTAATTGTAAAACTATTTTCGGTAGTACAATTTGGTATAGTCCCACTCTGAGCATAAACATATAATGTTTGATTCGAAGTTATTACAGTAGATGCAGGGAGTAATGTGCCACCTCCTGAAGGTGCGGTGTAATAATTTCCTGAAGTTAATATTGGTAAAGTATAACTATTACAAGTAATAACGTTAGAAGGACTGTCAGCAATTGGGGTAGGCACTATGACCACAGTAGTTTGACCAGTATTTATACAACCCGTATTATTTACAGTAACAATATAAACGCCATTTTGACTTGCAGTTATTTGATTTGTTGAACCTGCTATAGGATTTCCATTTAATGTCCAAGAATAAATTACATCAGAATTATTATAATTTATAGGGGTAACAGTAATGGTTTGACTCATCCCATTACAGATTGAAAAATTAGGAGTAATAGTAAACAATGGTGTTAAATCTTGTACCACTAAATTAAATGGCTTTATAGTAAAACAGCCACCCAAATTACTTTTAACTTTTACAAAAATTGTCTGTAAAAATTGTGTGGTATTAGTATATAAATTAAGTAATGCGTTGGTTTCAGTTAAAGCGTCAGCGTTTGTTGCATAATAGGAAACAGTATAAGAAGCTGCACTTAAAGTACCTAAAGCAGATGCATTATTTTGACTTAAATTAAATTGTGCAAATCCAGAACTATTACAAATGGTCATTGTATTTGGCGTTCCTGAAGCAACTGGATTATAAAATTCTACAGTTATAGTATCGGTAGCAGAACAAGTGGTATTAATAAAAGTAGCACTTATACCATATATACCTGCTTGTGTGACAACTAAATTTGGACCAGATTGTCCAACAATAGGAGTTCCATTAAATGTCCATGCAAAAGTATATTGCGCTGGATTTAATCCACTTTGAATTGTAAAACTTGATCCATCGCATAATGCACTTCCATTGGCAACAAGAAAATCATTACCCAGTTCAACATTCCCAATATTAAAACTACCTCCTTTTAAAAATACAGCCGAATCAAATAAACTATCATTTCTATCAGCAATAACCAATTTAATATGGTATTGTGTTCCTGGAGTAACTACAGAACTTGCAGTTAAAGCTACCGTTTCACCATTAAAATCTATTGGTGCACCAAGAGGATCTAATCCTCCGGCACCATAAAAATTCCCAAAATACTGTGGATTAGCCGATGCGCAGCCATTATTGTATAGTGCATTTCTAATTGTTACAACAGATATTGGAATTGTACTATTTGGTAGTACAGCTAAATTCGTAGTAACTCCAGTAGTATTATTCGTTAAGAAAAAAGCAAATGCATCAGAAAAAGCACATTGAAAAGTTCCATATTCTTCAGAAGCGAAAATAAAGTCAAAACTTATATTATTTATTAATGGTATAAAATTAAATTCCAATTTTGTAGCATTATTATAGCTTGTTAATCCTGCATCAATTCCAAGACCTTGAATATAATTAAATAATTGTGTATCACCAGGCCAAGTACCAGCTCCATCACTTAACCCTTCTACATTTGGACCTGGTGCTCTTGAAGCATCTCCTGTCATTAATATTATTCCTTCATTAAATGGGAATGAGGAACCACTTTGATTAAAATAGCCAATACCATTAGTTGAACCAAAATTGCTGCCTGTAGAGGACGTAATATTAGTTACAGAAGCACAAGTAGAATTTAATAAAACATCTTCTACAAGTTGGGTAGTAGTGTATAAAGTTGTACTTGTTGAAATTGGTGGTGGTATTGTTCCGATACAGATATCAAAAGTTGAGGTTTGATTTGGATTAGCTGTAGTCGAATACACTCTAACATAATAGGTTTGACCAACAATTAAATTATTTGCTGTACTTTGATTCGGATCACTACAATAAATTTGGGTTAACCCAGTAGTACAATTACCAGTGTAAAGTACATGAAATAAATCTGTTGTACTTCCTGTTATATTATTTAGATTTATACTATGTGAAGTAGTTGTTGCTACAAAAGAAAACCATACATCATCATCATCTGTTCCTCCACAAGTATTTGGTGGGGTAGAAGCAGTTGCTCCTATTATTGTACCACCTACAAATTGTGTACAAATTGTATTTGGATTAACGGGAACATTTATGGCACTAATACATTCGTCATTCGTTATTAATGTTGCAAAAATAACTGGGTTTGACCATAGACTTATATCAGCTGCATTACAAAAGGATCTAACATATACTTTAAATTGAGTACCAGAATTTAAAGGTGTGTATACAAACGGATTAGTATTTGCAGTAACCCATCCTGTAGTTGCTGCAGTTGGAGCAGGTGCAGACGAAGGTAATATCAGTACTTGCCATTGCGTTGCACTTCCTGTCTCTACCCAATTTATTGTAGCTGAAGTTTGTGTTATTGCGGTAACCGATACTGCTGTTGGTTTTGGACAAGTTGGAGGTGGTCCGCAAGTTATATTTGCAACCCATCCTGGGTTATTTATTATGCCGTCACTTCTAAATACAAAAGTCAAACATCCACTAAGACTTGATGCAGTAAAAGGACCTGGAATTGCCGTTCCCCAATAGGATCCCGCAAGCCCACCCGGAACATTCCCTGGTGGATTAGTACTTGGTATTAATGAACCAGGTGTTACAGAATTTCCATCATAAACATACAATCCATCAAAGTTCGCTTCGGTATTAAATGATGTAAAAGTTACCGTTACTTGTTGTCCCGGAATTGTAGGGCAAATTGTTACCGTTGAATTAGAATTATTTGGATAATTTGCTGCTATACCTCCTTCATCTACAAAGTTACCGCCACATACTGGTGGTGCAACTTGGGTAGTAGCAGTTGCCAAAGCTGACCAAAAGCTTATATCTGTTGGAGTACAAACTCCTCTTACATAAAACACATAACAAGTTGTTGGTGATAATCCAGTGATCACAAATGGATTTGTAGATGTAGCTACCCAACCAGTACTTGCAGCAGTTGGTGCTGGTGATCCACAGGGTAAAGCTAATACTTGCCATGATACAGATGGAACAATACTTGTCCAATTTAATTGAGCTGTGGTAGATGTTACTAAGGTTGCTGTTAAGGTTGTAGGTGGAGGACATGTTGGTATAGTTGAAAAAGCTTTAGGTCCCGACCATAAACTTACTCCATCTATGGCACCACAATCACCTCTAACATAAAACTCATAGGCTACTCCTGGAGTTAACGTTGTAATAATAAATGGATTTAAAGGTGCTGCTGTCCATCCAGTTGTTGCTGCTGTTGGAGGGGGAGAACCTGCAGGTAATATAATAATTTGCCATGTAGTTGCCGTTCCTGGGCTGACCCAACCTAATTGAGCAGAAGTAGTTGTTATATTAGTAGCGGTTAATGATGTGGGTTGTTGACAAGCTGGTGGGAATGCACAAGTAATGTTGGATATCCAACCTGGACTAGTTGTTGAACCGTCACTTTTAAATACAAATGTCATACAACCATCTGCAGCTGTTGAAGTAAATGGACCTGGTATAGCTGTTCCCCAGTATGCACCTGGCAATGTTAACGGACCTGTAACATTTCCCGCTGGATTTGCACTTGGCAAAAGCTCTGCAGGTGTTACCACACTTCCATTATAAACATATAAACCATCAAAGGTTGCTTCTGTAGTAAAACTTGTAAATGTCACCGTTACTTTTTGTCCAGGAATTGTTGGGCAAATGGTTATTGTACTATTTTCATTATTTACGTAATTGGCAGTTGTTCCACCTGAATCAGTATAGTTTCCTCCGCAAACGGGAGGTGCTGCAGTTGTAGTGAAATTAAACGGCCCAACCCAATCACTCGGAATGTTCCCAGGACAAACAGCTCGTACATAATATTTATATTGAGTAGTAGGGTTTAATGGAACTCCCAATGCAGTAGTGGTCGCTAAATAAGGAAGTGGTCCGCTATATAAAAGACCAACACCAGTAGGAGGTGAAGCAAAAGGTAATACCTCTATTTCCCATGAAGTGGCTCCGCTTGGATTTGCCCAAGTTAAATTGGCACTTCCCGAAAAAATTATTCCAGTGGTTAATGTTGTTGGGTCTAAACAACGCTCATTTAATTGCACAGCATCTACCAACCATCGGTCTCCATCTATCAATGTCCCTACTTGCGTATTTCTTCTGATAAAAGCAATATATATTTGTGTGCCTATCATGGCAGCTGGGAAATTAATTATTTTTTGAGTGCAAATATTATAAGCATTTTGAACACCTTGAGGATCTAATGTTACTTGGTCTTCGGTGTAAGTAGCCAAAGTGGTGGTGTAAGAAGCCGGCAATGTCTGATTTGCAGTACCAGGAGCTATTTTAATGTCAAAAAAGGTTCCTGTATTACCTGCCGTAAAAGTTCGTGTGTAAAAACGTAATTGCCCATTAGGCGGAACCGTTACTCTTGGAGTTGCCAAATAGTTTTCTGTTGTAATACCGGCACCGCCAGCTTGAACTCTATTCATATACGCAACATTGACACCTTGACATACAAGAGGTGGTGCTGCAGGCGTATTGTTGATAGTCCATCGTCCTGTACCTATTCCATTACTAAAAACAGCCCATTGGTTCCCAACTGCTCCTGTTCCTAATGTCCATGGAGAAGTTCCTGTTCCTGGTATATCTGGTCCTGTTGTACTTTCAAAGCCTTCTATTCCTGGAGTAGGAAACTGGCTGTAAGCTGAAAAAGAAAGAAAAAATGCAAAAAAAAGTAAAATAATTTTCTTCATTAGTATTGATTTTAATTTGTGTGATTTAGTATTAGCTTTCAAATTTAACAAATTTTATGAAAAAAGGAACGAAATTAATTTTTTTAACAGCATAATTTTTTTAGATTATCCTTTTATTGTAAATAACTCGGTGAATTGTTAAGTATTGTTTAATTTTGTAAACTATTACTCGACTATGTTAGAAAAAGAAAAAATAAATTTTGAAAAAACAGTAATTGTTGGCATCGTTACTCAAAATCAAAGCGAAGATAAACTTATTGAATACCTTGATGAATTAGAATTCCTCACCTTTACAGCTGGCGGTATCGTTGTAAAACGGTTTTGGCAAAAAATGGAACGTCCCAATCCGAAAACATTTCTCGGTACCGGAAAAATGGACGAAATCCATCTGTACATAAAAGAAAATAACATCTCTACTATTATTTTTGATGATGAATTATCACCATCACAACAAAAAAACATTTCAAAAATTGTCGATTGTAAAGTACTCGACAGAACCAATCTTATCTTAGATATTTTTGCACAAAGAGCCGAAACATCCTATGCCAGAACACAAGTAGAATTAGCACAATGTCAATATTTACTCCCGAGACTTTCGGGAATGTGGACGCACTTAGAACGTCAAAAAGGAGGTATCGGACTCCGTGGCCCTGGAGAAACAGAAATCGAAACCGACCGTCGAATTGTTCGTGATCGAATTGCCTTGCTAAAAGAAAAAATAAAAACCATCGACAAACAAATGTCAGTACAAAGAGGTAATCGCGGTGCTATGGTTCGAGTCGCTTTAGTGGGTTATACCAATGTTGGAAAATCGACTTTGATGAACGCTGTTGGGAAAAGTGATGTTTTTGTAGAAAATAAATTGTTCGCTACTTTAGACACTACCGTTCGAAAAGTAGTGATTCGAAACCTGCCTTTTTTACTTTCAGATACAGTTGGTTTTATTAGAAAATTGCCAACCCAACTGATAGAATCTTTCAAAAGTACGCTAGACGAAGTTCGAGAAGCCGATTTGTTATTGCATGTGGTCGACATTTCTCATTCCGATTTTGAAGATCATATCGCAGCTGTTAATCAGATTTTATCAGATATAAAATGCAGTGATAAAGCCACTATAATGGTGTTTAATAAAATTGATGCTTTTCAACATTTGACCATTGATGAAGACGATTTGATGACCGAAAGAACAACCAAACACCACACGCTAGAAGAATGGAAAACTACCTGGATGCACAATGTGGGAGAAAAAAATGCCCTGTTTATTTCGGCTACTGAAAAAGAAAATTTCGAAGAGTTTAGAGAAAAAGTGTACGAAGCGGTAAGAGAAATCCACATCACACGTTTTCCTTACAATAAATTTTTGTATCCCGATTATAAAGATGCCTTGGAAAAAGAAGAAGAATAGCTACTTTTTCTTTTTAAACAATGGAACCGCGGAGCACGCTTCGCCATACATGATACTTTTTGCCACAGGTTGAAGGTGTTGTGCAGCAAAAATATAAGCACTTTCCGGAACAGGTTTTTTAGAACAGCCTTTTATGATAACTGGTTTGTCCTGATATTTTGAATAATCTATCGAAGAAAGAATTTCCTGATAGAGTAAAGTGTCGAAATCGGATACATTTCCCAATGTTACTTTTTTAGCGAATGGAGCCACATGAACCGTAACTAAAATGCTTGCCCATGCCGGAATTATTGCGTCTGTTGAACAATTAATAGCTACAAAATGATCTTGATATTGCGACCAATTGTGATTTTTCAAAGCATCCCGAAAGTCTTTTTCTTTGAGTAAAAAACCTTCATGAAGCCATTGTGAAATATCAATTTGTGTTCGAATTCCGTTTGGATAATACGCTTCCAAATCGAATACTTCGAGGACAGAATTGGCGACTTTATTTATGATTTCTTCTTCCATTTTTACAACATCCCAAGTTCTAATTTCGCTTCCTCGCTCATTAAATCTTTGCTCCAAGGCGGATCAAAAGTAATCTCTACTTCGCACGATTTTACGGTGTCAATTTTAGCTACTTTTTCTTCTACTTCTCGCGGTAATGTTTCGGCAACTGGGCAGTTTGGTGACGTTAATGTCATCAACACTTTTACTTCGTTGTCTTCGTTAATCATCACATCGTAGATTAATCCCAATTCGTAGATATCAACTGGAATTTCAGGGTCGTAAATGCTTTTTAGCACTTTTACAACGTTTTCTCCTAGGTTTATTTCGTCTTTAAATTCTTCCATAGTTTTAATTATTTTGAACCATATAAGGCATATAAGTTCATTTAAGTTTTATTCTTCTAATTCTCTATATGCTTCGTTTACGTATGTTTTTTGACCTTCTCTAAAAATGTGCGTTACATTAAAATTAATCATTAACCCCATTGGAATATTTAAAAGTTTCATATAAGTAAAAAGCTGTGCTTCATGAATTGGCAATATCTTTTCAACTGACTTCAATTCTACTAGCAAACAATTTTCAACAAACAAATCACATCTTAAATTCGCTTCTATTTCAAGACCTTTATAGTGAATCGGAATTAATAACTCGGTTTGAAAATTAAAATCTCTAATTGACAATTCCTTTTCTAAACATTTGTGATAAATGCTTTCCAACAACCCAGGCCCTAAATTTTTATGTACTTCTATTGCTGCTCCGTTAACCTGATAAACTAAATCTTTTAAATAGGTTTTAGATAATTTCATTACTTGGCTTTTAATTAATCTTACATGGCTCTTATATGAATCTCAAATGACTTATATGGTTTTTATTTTTTCGCTTCAAACGCCAACGCATACATTTTAATCTGTTTTATCATCGAAACCAAACCATTGGCGCGAGTTGGTGACAAATGTTCTTTCAATCCAATTTCATCAATAAAATCAGTGTTGGCTTCTAAAATAGCTGCTGGTTTCTGATTGGAAAATGCCCGAATTAATATTCCGATAATTCCTTTAGTTAAAATCGCATCGCTATCGGCAGTGAAAACAATTTTTCCTTCTTTTTGTTCGGCGTGTACCCAAACTTTCGATTGACAACCTTTAATAATGTTGTCTTCTGTTTTGTATTGTTCGTCAATTAAAGGTAATGTTTTTCCTAAATCGATGATGTATTCGTAGCGCTGCATCCAATCGTCAAACATCGAAAATTCGTCTACTATTTCGTCTTGTATTTCTTTTATAGTCATTTATTCTGTTTTGCCAAGTAACACAATTTTGTCAACCAACTTTTTTATTTCAGCAGGAGGAAAGCCGTGGTCAAATTCGGTAGTCATATACTCTTTTTCTTTATAAACAATTTTTAAATTGGCAATGGCTGCTCCGTCATAAAATCTTTTTTGTGTTGGATCTTTATACGTCGCTAAACTATCCAAATCTAATGGTTCAAAATAACCTAGTAACTCTTTCCAATCTTCATTAGAAATTGAGGTGGTTGCGCCATTTCCTTTTTCATCTCTATCTCTAGATATGGATATCTTTTGATCTTTGATAACGGTTTTTTGATAAAATCCACGCGTGTTAGCAATGTACTCAATCGTGGTATTAGCACTATTTTTTTTAGCTTCTTGCGAACAACCTTTACTTAAAAAAAGGCTTAGAAAAATTAATGTAATTACTTTCATTTTTTATAGTTTTAAGACAACATCATTTTGGCTTTTTTAAGTGCTTCAACAAAAATATCGATTTCTTCTTTGGTATTGTAAAACGCAAAGCTCGCTCTAATCGTTCCCGGAATATTATAGAAATCCATAATGGGTTGCGCACAATGATGTCCCGTTCG
>JANNCY010000074.1:0-2414 GCA_031387085.1 Flavobacteriales bacterium
GAGACGAATAAAAAGTATAAAACCATTTCGGATTACAGTAATAAATTGCCATTTTCAGCATTGCCGTATGAAACCGAATTAATGAAAAATGATGTTACGCTTAAAGAAAAAAGAGAAAGCTGGTTTGAAAGCTTAACGAAAGACATCTATGTGGAAGAAGCGTTAAACATACTCGATGATTTAAAAGGGAATAATGAAATTAAGAAAGGATTGACTTCTAAAGTTAAAAAAGAAAAACTGATTAAATCGTAATACGTTTTTAGTAAAATAATAAAACTCCAAAAGGTTATATCACTTTTGGAGTTTTTTTGTTATTGGAAAATGAAGAAATTAATCTCTTACTTTATTTAATTTATTTTGAGCTTTTACTACATCTTCTTCAAGTTCTTTAATTTTTAATTGTTGTTTAGCGATAGCTACATTGGTTTCTTCAATTTCTATTGGAGTGAGTTTGTCTTTTCTTTTAGAAAATTTACTCTCCATTCTGTCAAATTCTTTTTTATTTTTTTCTAATTTACTTTGTGCTTTTGAAACTGATTTTTCCGCAGCATAGATTTTACTTTGTTTTTTTTGAAATTTCTTTTGTTCTTTCTCAAGGTTTTTAGTGTCTTTTTCAAGTTGTACCGCTTTTTCTTCTACTTCTTTACGTTGTATTTCTAGTTGATCTGTTTCTGAGGTGGGTTTTATTTTTACGGTATTTTCAGTTGGCTGAATGGCACTTTCTTGAGCAAAAAAGTTTTGAAAACTGGCTAATAAAAGCACAGTAAGTAGTAATTTAATTTTCATGTAAAAGGATTTTAAAATTAATGGATTTCTGTTTTATCTTTGCGGGGTTTACAAATTCTGTTCCGAAAATACTATTTTAAAAATAAAACATAAAATTATGAATAAATTTTTTGCTGATATAATAATTTGCTGTGTTATGATTACAGTATTTTTTGCTTCGTGCAATTTAAAGAATACGGAATTAGAAAGTAATGAAAAAAGTTCCGATACGTTAACACAATCTTTAACACTGAATAAAAAAGTGCTTGATTTTTTGCCAACATCGACAACAAACCAAATAATTGTTCACGATAATTACACCTTGTCATATGTTGAAAAACACGAACAAGCCGAATGGGTGGCGTATGAATTAAAGGCGAATGAGATTTCAAATGCTAATTTTGACCGCCCTTTTTTTATAGTAGACCCTGAAGTAAAAACAGGTTCGGCAGATTGGCGCAATTACAAACGATCGGGTTTTGACAAAGGACATCTTTGTCCGGCTGGCGACAGAAAATTTTCTAAAAATGCATTTGAAGAAACTTTTTTAACGTCGAATATTTCGCCTCAAAAGCACGGTTTTAATGATGGAATTTGGAATCGGCTGGAATAGAAAGTCCGTTATTGGGCAACAAAATACGATGGTATTTATGTAGTTACTGGTGGCGTTTTAGAAAAAGGATTGGCCGCCATTGGAAAAGAAAATGTTGCAGTTCCCAACTATTTTTATAAAGTAATTTTGGATGAGGATAATGGGAAGTATAGGATGATTGGATTTTTAGTTCCGGCTGTGGATAGTGATCAACCATTATATGAATATGTAGTTCCTGTCGATGAAATAGAAATGCGAACTGGCATTGACTTTTTCCCGAAGTTAGACGATGCTACCGAAACTAGTTTGGAAAAAAGTACCGATTATAAAAACTGGAGTTTTAATTAGCCCTGATTGCTTCGCCAGCTCGCTCCGCCCGTGTGAACTGAAAAACTTGGAGCGAATAACAGGAAACAGCTTCTGATTATCCTACCACTCATTCACTTTATTCGCATCCATTTTAAGGAAAATAAACAGCAAAATAGTGAATCCCCAAAGTCCGGAGCCTCCATACGAAAAGAACGGAAGCGGCACTCCTATAGTTGGGAAAATCCCCAAAACCATCGCAATATTCACGAAGAAATGGATGAATAAAATGCCCGCGACGCAATAGCCGTAGACTCGGCTAAACTTGGTTTTCTGTCGTTCTGCGAGATAGATAATTCGTAATATGAGTCCGACAAACAGTCCGATTACCAACAAACATCCTAAAAATCCCCATTCTTCCCCAACGGTGGTGAAGATGTAATCGGTATGTTGTTCGGGCACAAAACCACCTTTGGTTTGCGTTCCTTCGAGATAGCCTTTTCCGAAAAATCCTCCAGAACCAACGGCGATTTCCGATTGATTAGTGTTGTATCCGATGCCTTTCATATCCACTTCACGTCCGAGTAAAATATTAAAACGGTCGCGATGGTGTTGTTTAAAAACGTTATTGAAAACGTAATTTACAGAGAAAGAAAATCCGGAAATCAATACTAAAAAGATCAAACTGGCGATTATGTTTCTATCGACGTAACGACTCCTGAAATAGTTCAACACCAATACTAATGCGGTT
>JANNCY010000076.1:0-29870 GCA_031387085.1 Flavobacteriales bacterium
CCATTCAAACCACCCAAAGCAGAGCCACGGATAACAGGAATATTATCACCATCAAATTTGTAGTAAGATAATAATTCTCTCATTTCCATTTCTACCAAATCCAACAACTCACCATCATCGACCATATCCACTTTGTTCATGAAAACTACCATTCTAGGAATACCAACTTGGCGACCTAAAAGGATGTGCTCACGTGTTTGTGGCATTGGTCCGTCTGTAGCAGCTACAACTAAAATAGCACCGTCCATTTGAGCAGCACCTGTAACCATGTTTTTTACGTAATCCGCGTGACCTGGACAGTCAACGTGAGCGTAGTGACGATTAGCAGTTTCATACTCAACATGTGATGTATTAATAGTAATACCTCTTTCTTTTTCTTCTGGAGCATTATCAATTTGATCAAATGATTTTGCTTGACAATATCCTGCATCAGATAATACTTTAGTAATTGCTGCAGTTAATGTAGTTTTTCCGTGATCCACGTGCCCAATTGTTCCAATGTTTAAGTGGGGCTTGTTACGGTTAAAATTTTCTTTTGCCATTTTAATTAATTTTAAACTTAGTTATTGTATATTTATTTTAGTGTTCAATTTTTAATTTTTGAGCCAACTACGGGAATTGAACCCGTGACCTCTTCCTTACCAAGGAAGCACTCTACCCCTGAGCTAAGTCGGCAGTTTTCCTTGGTGGATTACCTTACTCAGCTCATCCAAAACTTCCGAAGAAGAATGTAGGATTATCTCGCTTTGCCCGATGATCCGTAAGGTGACCCTTACTTACTTTTCGGATTACCTCGCTACTGCTTTTGATCCTGTAAGGCGGAGCCGTACAAAGTTTTGCTTTTCGCAGATTTTCCTAAGAACCACATTTCAGGATTACCTCGCTGCGCTTCGGTGATCCGTAAGGGTGGTCCCTTACGAAAGTTTTGCTTTTCCCGGATTTACAAAAGCGAGCTTTTGACATCCGCTCAAATCAAAACTTTTGTGGGGAGAGCAGGATTCGAACCTGCGAAGACGTAGTCAGCAGATTTACAGTCTGCCCTCGTTGGCCGCTTGAGTATCTCCCCAGCTTTTTTTATAAATAAAACCTTACGACTTTTTGAGCCGGCGGAGGGACTCGAACCCACGACCTGCTGATTACAAATCAGCTGCTCTAGCCAACTGAGCTACGCTGGCGTATCATATAAAAAAAGCCCGTTATTTCTAACGGACTGCAAATGTAGTTATTTTATTTTTTAATCAAAACATTTTTTATAATTTTTTTAATTAAATATGTGTTCTCACTTTTTCTTTTCTTTTGACTAATAATCGCTCTAATGATTCTGCCGAAATTTCAACTGCTTCTTCAAATGTTTTGCATTGTTTTTTTACTAATAAATCATCTCCTGGAACATGAATTTTTACTTCTACAATTTTATTTTCCTTTTCGCTTGTCTTCTCCACCTTTAAAAAAACGTCGGAGGAAACAATTTTATCGTAATATTTTTCTAATTTTCCCATTCTTAAGTGGATAAAGTCGGTTAATTTTTTATCAACTGTGAAATTTACTGCATGAACATTTACCTTCATAATCTTTATATTTATAATTAAACTAATACGAATTATTTCTGACTTCTCGGATGTGCATTCCCATAGGCTTTTTTGAGTTCTGCTAAACTATTGTGTGTATATACTTGTGTTGATGCTAAACTAGAATGTCCTAATAATTCTTTTACTGAATTCAAATCGGCTCCGTTATTAAGCAGGTGAGTTGCAAATGTATGACGCAATATATGCGGACTCTTTTTTACCTTCTCGGAAACATTACTAAAGTAATAATTTATTAATCGATACACAAACGAATCGTTAAATTTAACGCCTTTTAACAATAAAAAAAAGTACTCATTATCTTTAATGTCTTCTATAGTAGCTCTTTCCGTTAAATAGGTTTTAATCTGTTTCCCAATTATTGGTAAAATAGGAAGGATTCTTTCTTTGTTTCTTTTTCCAAGAACTTTCAATGTAAGTGTTGACAAATCAACATTTTGCAGTTGCAAATGAATCAATTCAGTTCTTCTTATTCCGGTGGTGTAAAATAAATCGATTATCAATTTATCTCTAATTCCTTCAAATCCGTCGGGATAATGAATGTGATTCAACACATTGTCAAGCTCTTTTTCCGAAAAAGGTATCTGAATTTTTTTAGGTGTCTTTAACGATTTGTGTTTTAAAAGCGGGCTACTCTCTATTTGTTTTGTTTTTAAAAGGAACTTGTAAAAGGATTTTAAAGAGGCTATTTTTCGATTGACAGTACTGTTTGAAATGCCACCATCCACCAAAGCCACAATCCAACTCCGAATCATACTGTAATTCACCACCTCCAAACTGTCGTGATCAAAATTAATTTTTAAAAACTCTTGAAAAAATAGCAAATCATTTACATAAGCAGTCACCGTATGTACAGAATACTTTTTTTCGTGTTGCAAGTAATCTTGAAAAACTTTGAGGTTGCTCATTTGGGATTTAAGATTTATTCCGCTACGCTCCATACAATTGCTTCGCCTGTTCAGCTAAAGCTTCGAGTCGGCTGCGCCTCGGGTTAGGATTTTTTGATTTAGGATTTAGAATTTTCCCTTTAGAAATAACGAGATTGCTTCGTTCCCCGCAAAAACAAAAACCGTTACTAACAAAGTTATAAAACTTTACTTAGTAACGGTTGTATTTTATAAAAAATAAGTTCTAACTCTCTAAGTTGTCTCTCATGTTTTGAATATAAGCAGCTTTTTGAATTTGAGCTCTTTTAACCACTGATGGTTTAATAAAAGCCGTACGCGCTCTTAGTTGACGAACAGTTCCGGTTTTGTCAAATTTTCTCTTGTAGCGCTTTAAAGCTCTATCAATGTTTTCTCCGTCTTTAATTGGTATAATTAACATAATTTAGGCACCTCCTCTCATTTAGGCTGCAAAGGTAAAAAAAATTATGAATTATGAATTATGAATTATGAATTATTTTTTGGGCGTGCCGGTGGTTAGGACTTTTGTACAGTATGGAAAACCATTCCAAAACCACCGTCGGGCTTTCGGCTGCACGCGGTGCTTGCCTCTATCCCTCACGCGGCCTAATGGAAACTATTATTCTTTTATAGCATCCAAGTGTTTTACAGCCGGCTGGTAACTTTGTTTGTCAATAATCATTTTAGACAAAATTTCGCGCAGGATTTCAGATGTCCCACCTCCTATTGGTCCCAATCGACTGTCACGCAGCAAACGTGCCAACGGATATTCCTCCATATAACCATAGCCACCCAGCATTTGTAAACAACTGTAAATGGTTTCATCCGCCACTTTTGTAGATTTTAATTTAGCCATAGTAGCTTCTTTCACCACATATTCCCCTTTGTTTAATCGGGCTATAGCTGCATAATTAAATATTTTACAATGCTCAACATCGGTAGCATGGTCGACCATGGTGTGTCGTAAAGCTTGAAACGTGTTTATTTTTTTTCCAAATGCTTCGCGTTGCGACATGTAATCTATAGTATATTCTAAAGCATATTCAGCTCTTGCATGTGCATTGATTCCCATTATCAAACGTTCTAAAGCGAAATGTTGCATAATATATGGAAACCCTTTTCCAGTTTCACCCATTAAATTTTCGGCAGGAATTTCAACATTATCAAATGATATTTCGGCAGTATCTGAAGCTCTCCAACCCAATTTATCTAACTTTGTAGCGGTTATTCCTTTTAAATTTGTATCCATAAGAAAGATACTTATTCCTTTATTTCCGAGCTCTGGACTTGTTTTGGCGGCAACCACATAATAATCTGCATAAACGCCATTAGTTATAAATGTTTTAGATCCATTGATAATATAACTATCGCCTTTTTTTACAGCAGTTGTTCGCATACCTGCAACATCGCTTCCACCAAAAGGTTCAGTAAGACATAAAGCCCCTATTTTATCTCCGGAAATACTGGCTGCCAGATATTCTTGTTTTATCCTTTCATCTCCTTCGGCATTCAAATGAGTCATGGCTAAATAGGCATGGGCCCACATCGCTGCGGCAAAACCAGAAGATTTAATTTTCTGAAGTTCTTCTAAAAAAACTACGGTATAAAATAAATCCAAATTTAATCCACCATAGGCTTCAGGATAAGCGATTCCAAAAAAGCCCATATCGCCAAACTTTTTCCAGATAAACCGATCAATTGTCCCCGTCTTTTCCCATTTCTCAATATGGGGTACAACTTCAATCTTCAAAAAATCTTTCAAACTCTTCCTGAACAATTCGTGTTCTTCTGTAAAGTATATGGAATTCATAAAATCAATCTATTTTAGAACTCCAAATATAAAGCAATTATTTGTATTTTATCAACTGGAAAATCTTTAATCTTTATTAAATCCTCCAACTTGATATCACCATTCATGCTTCTAAAAGTCACAATGTTTTTAGATATTGGATATCTGAAATACGGAAACTGTCCTAATTCTTTGATAGACGCAGTGTTAATATTGACTTTTTTAGGTTTTGGATTGGAACCAATTTTAAAACTTTGTTGCAATTTTTCGATTACTTCCGGCGAAAGTCCCCAAACGTCATTCATTTGTTCCATGCTTACAAATTCTCCGAAGATTGCTTTTTGTTTTAAAATTCTGTCAGAAATTGCATCACCAATGCCGTAGATTTTCATCAAATCGTCTTTGGTCGCAGCATTAATGTCAATTGCAATTGTTTTTTCTTTTTCTTTTTTGGCAAAGGATGTTTTCGAATAATCTACCCAAGTACTTTTGGGATACGTTTTTTTATTCGTCACCCAATCGGGGAATTTAAAATACGGTGAAATCGCATCCAACAACGAATCGGAAACACCAGTAACTTGCTTAAATTCTTGAGGAGAATTAACATACTTATTTAATTTTCGAAACGTTAGAAGTCTGTCGATTTGTTCAAGTGTCATTCCCAATTTATATCCTTTAAAATCGGTTATGAAATTTGGATTGAAAGGATAGATTTTCGAAACATATTCCTTTCTATTTTTTTTAGCGGAATCAATCTTTGTTTGCAGAGAAAGCCAATTTACTTTTTTACTGTTTGGCATTTCGTCGGAACTAAAATCGACAAAACAATAAAGCATTTGTAAAAGGATAATGATGGAAAGAAAAAGAACTATTCCGAGTCGTTGCTCTTTGGTAAATAAAAAATACGAAGTAACTTCATTACGTTTCATTGTGGCTTGGATTAAAGGTTATGGCGTGTAAATTTTCTATATCAAATATACTAAAAACTGTTTTATAATTTGAAAAATAGCATCATTTCTATTTCTTTTTTTAAAAAAATGATATATTTGGTTTTTATTAATTAACCAAAACTAAAATACTATGTCTATTTGGAAAAGGAAACCTTTACATCTACTTCTGGCAGAAGCTGCCGATTCTGAAAAAGGATTAAAAAGAACTCTTACAGCCTGGTCATTAATTGCCTTAGGAATTGGCGCTATCATTGGCGCTGGTTTGTTTGTTAGAACGGCAATGGCGGCTTCGCAAAACGCTGGTCCGTCGGTAACGATTGCTTTTATTCTTGCAGCAGTTGGTTGTGCTTTAGCAGGATTGTGCTACGCTGAACTTTCATCTTCTATACCTATTTCAGGAAGTGCTTACACCTATACTTATGCTACAATGGGCGAGTTTTTAGCATGGATTATTGGATGGGATTTAATTCTGGAATATGCTGTTGGAGCTGCTACAGTTGGAATAGCGTGGAGTGAATACCTCAATAATTTACTGGTCAATGTGCTGCATACGAGTCCGATTCCGTATTCGCTATCGCACTCCCCTTTTCAATCCAATTTAGAAACAGGAGAAACCGGAATGATCAATTTACCTGCTTTATTTATTGTGGGAATCATTAGTTTGTTATTGATAAAAGGAATCCAGGAATCGGCATTTGTAAACGGAATCATCGTAATTGTAAAAGTGGCGATCGTAGTTTTGATTATCGTATTGGGATGGCATTTCATCAATCCTGCAAATCATACACCTTATATTCCGCCAAGTTCTATCTTTACTGACGAACACGGAATTGGTCATAATTTTGGAGGATTCTGGGGCATTGTCGGTGCTGCAGGAACCGTTTTCTTTGCCTTCATCGGATTTGATGCGGTGAGTACTGCCGCTCAAGAAACTAAAAATCCGAAACGCAATATGCCAATCGGAATCTTAGGATCGTTGGCGATTTGTACCGTATTGTACATTCTTTTCGCACACGTTTTAACTGGTTTAGAATCGGTAGAATTCTTTAGAAATCAAGGTAAAGAAGCTTCTGTATCCAATGCTATAATCAGTGCAATGGGAGATAATTATAATTGGTTGGCACAATTTGTTACTATCGCCATCTTAGCTGGATTTTCTTCTGTAATATTAGTAATGCTATTAGGACAATCGAGAGTATTTTACTCTATGGGTAAAGATGGTTTATTACCAAAAGCGTTTAGTGATTTGCATTCAAAATACCAAACTCCTTACAAAGCTAACATTGTTATTTTAGTAATTGTAGGTGCTTTTGCTGCTTTTATTCCAGGAGATATTGTTGGAGATATGACTAGTATCGGAACCTTATTTGCTTTCGTATTAGTATGTATTTCTGTTATTATTTTGAGAAAGAAAGAACCTAATATGGTGAGAGAATTTAGAACACCTTGGGTTCCTTTTGTCCCAATTTTAGGAGTTGCAGCTTGTTTGCTTATGATGGTTGGTTTGGGATGGACAAACTGGTTGCGTCTTTTTGCCTGGATGGCTATCGGAATTGTATTCTATTTTGCTTATAGTAAAAAGAACAGTAAATTAAATAATGATTCCGAAGAATAATCGAATTTAATTATAAAATAAAAGGATTAAGTAACAAACTACTTAATCCTTTTTTTTATTCCTATAAATCAAAAACCGAAGTCCGTTTCGCTCGCACTAAATCTTTTAATTTTATCCAAAAAGCCAAGGTAAGATAGAACCCAAATCCAATTCCGACTGTGACAAAAGAAATGTAAATAAAAAACAAACGTACATTGGTGGCGCGCATTCCCAATTTATCAGCCAAACGAGACGACACATGAAAACCATGTTTTTCAAAGAAAAGTCGGATGTTGGTAATTGGATTCAATAGTTATATTTTGATGTTCAAAGATACTTAATTTTTAATTAATTCAATACCAATAGCACACTGCAAACATTTCTTCGCGTTGCAATATTCATTTTTTAGTTGAAGTAAACTTTGTGTTTCCAAAGCTGAGTGTGATGCAATTCCAAACGATTTGAACTTATCTACAATCGCATTTTTCTCGGGTGCAATTGCATTTACCAAAGCAATCAGGTTTTCGGAAACATCTTGCCCTTGGCTTTTAGCAAACGCAAATTGAATCGGAATAATCGTATTGATAATCAACAAATCAATAAAAGATTTCGACAATGCTTTTTCTTTAGTCGAACTCGATTTATCAAAATTATAATGTGTTTTCCAATAGTCACTAACCGCAACATCAAAAATTTGATAAATTTCATTAATAGTAGTTACAGCAGTAATCGCTGAAAATAAATTCCGTTGTAAATGATACAACATGCTTAATTGTGATAAACGTATTGTTGGGAAATTATCGGGACGATGTTTAAAAAATTGCACCGTTTCTAGAAAAGGTTGCTGCAACTTATATTTAAGTTTCAAATAGTCATATTGCGATAGTAACTCTTTTGGATAATTATCTTGGACGTCATTTGGAATCATTTTGGCCTGTCCGAAAAATAACGCTTCTAAAAAATGGACATCCATGGCTTCCTTTCGGATAATCGAAAACGGGATGGATTTTGCCATTTCAAAAAAAGAGGTACCGTTCGTGTTCAATCCAAAATTCTTGGCTAAAGAACAAAACAAAACTGTTTCCCAATCGTTTTCTGTCTCCTTTAATAATTGTGAAATTGGGATTGATTTTCGTTCCAAGCGTTCAAAAAACAAACGCTCCTGCCAATTGGAAAGCACAAATTTGCCAACAGTTGCGATTTGCTTTTCACAGAAAATCCATGATTTTGGAGTGACTAATTCGTAGTATTTATTTACGTCTTCTTTGTTAACGTAATTTTTCAATTCCAAAACAGGAATTTCTGAATTGTCTTTTCTAAAAACGGGCGTATCGTGATGCCAAACTACATGCAGAATGACATTGTTGTAGTTGTCGTCACTTTCGTGATGGTGCAAATACCAATCGGAAGACTGCAGATGAATTTCAATATTTCCTGCCCACTTTTGATTGGCAATGTTTATTTGGGCATTGAAGAAATCGGGACCAGCCAATTGTAAATATTGACCTGAATTGATGATGGTAATGGCTTCTCCTTTGGTAGTTTGTAAATTAGAGAAATCCAACTTCTGGTACTGCCAGAGGTAGTGTAAAAAATCTTCTTTCATATATTTATTTTGAATGGCGTTTAAAATACTAAGGTACGAAAAATGCCAATATCACAATCAAAATTTTATATTTGTAATAGAAAAATCCCCTTATGAAAAATTCACTTTTACTTTTAGTTCTCGTTCTTTCATTATCGATGAGTGGACAGACGACCAATTTTAAAATAACGTATTTAAAAAGTTCCAACGGAAAATTGATAGAAAACCAAGAGCCCATTTTGGTTTTTACCAATGACTTGGAAACGGTAATTACCAATCAGAAGATTCTCGATAAAAAAGCCGAACTTCCTTTTGAAGTCACAGTTTTGGATAGAAAAAAATCGAATCAAATTAAGACGTTGGGTAATTTGACTTCGGATAAAAAAATTACCACAATTGACTCTACTGCTTTAGCCAAACAGAGTTTCGAATTTTTGAATGAAAGTAAAATTATTCTTGGACATAACTGCAAAAAAGCAAAAACCATTATCAACTCGAATACCATTGAACTTTGGTATACCAATGATTTAAACGTAAAAGGAGCGCCGACGAGTTTAGGACAAAATATAGGCTTGGTTTTGGAAATGAATCGTAACGGAAATTTTATAATAACCGCAACAAAAATTGAAAAACTAAAATCAATTCCGTTACGAAAAGAAACTGACGGAAAATTGGTGGATCTATTAACGTATCGGGATTTAGTTTGGAAAAGTCGCTTTTCAACTATTCCGATATTTAAAGACCAAATCATTAATTTTTCGGATGCTTCTATATCAAATGATACGGTACTTCGCTTTGCGAATGGAACAATTGCGTTGCGAAAAATAAAATTCCCAGATATCAAATTGGGAAGTCAGATTTTTGTCGATTTGCAAGAGCAATCTAACGGAGATGCTTATGACAGAACCGGTTCGGTATTTATTATACCGATGCAAAAAGGAATTTCATTTTTAGATGGTTTGCAGAAAGGAGTCAAATCGTTACCCATTTACACCAACGGAAATGGAAAGGAATACCAAGGAGTTATTGCAACCAACGATTACCAACCTTTAATAGAATTGATGCGGTTTTTTACGCCATTCGGAATCAAACAATACAACACTATTGAACTGAAAAACAAAACATGGCATGAAGTGGTGCCGTACCGTCAGGACATTTCGGATATACAATCGATGTTAAGCAATCAGGAAGTTTGGATTGGCGTAAGTATCGGCAACTATGATAAAGGCGGACACAAAGTGAGTTTGAATGTGACGATTCATCCCGAAGAAGAAATCACAAAAAAACCAACAACCGTTTTACCGCTTTTCAACACCAACAATGTGATGGAAATGGCGGGACAAGAATACGGCACGATGTTCAATAGCGACAAAGGTTTGGAAGTGGCTTTTACTGTAGAAAAGGACATGAAAAATGTACAACTTCGTTACATTACCACGGGCCATGGTGGCTGGGAAAATGGTGATGAATTTGTGCCGAAGAAAAATACCATTTTACTGAATGGTGCAGCCGTTTTTGCATTAGCTCCATGGCGACAAGATTGTGGTTCGTACCGTTTGTTCAATCCCGCTTCGGGGAATTTCCCTAATGGATTATCGTCGTCGGATTACAGTCGAGCCAACTGGTGTCCCGGAATGGTGACCAATCCGTTCTATATTGATTTGGGCGATTTAAAAGCGGGAAATTACAACTTGCAGATTAAGATTCCGCAAGGTGCACCGGAAGGCAATAGTTTTAGTGCTTGGAATGTTTCGGGTGTTTTAATAGGAGAATAATTTTATAAATTATTCAATTCGGATGCTTTAACGGTAATTACTTTACCGTCTCGCATAATGACAACAGATTGATCTTTTTCGATTTTGGATTGGATAAGTCGTTCATAAGAAACTTTCAACCCTTTAGTCACTTTATCAATAAAATCTGATTGTTGTTTTTCTTTTTTCATCCTAATAAATATTAGATTTAAATAAATCCCAATTCTTTTCCTGAATAATTTTTAATTCTAATTCTTTTCCTTTGGCAATTAATTTTGGTTCGCCATCAGAATTATCAAAAACTGCCCATTCGTTGCACAAAGGTATATAAATTTTAAATAGATTCTCAATTCCTCTTTTATATCTTCTAACGATAATTGGTTTCGGAATATTGTGACCTCCTTCAGAAACTCTTATTGCAACCCTATCAATTGCCATTTCTACAGTTGGTAACCAAAAAAACAGTAGCTTTACATTATAACCATCTTTAATTGCTTTTAGTAACTTTTGCTTGTAGGTCTTTGTTGCTAAAGTAGTTTCAAAAGCAAAATTTTCATTTGATTTAAGTAATGTTTCTATTCGTTCTAACATTATCCTTCCAGCTTCAAACGCTACTTTTTCGGGTTGAAAAGGCGATAATCCTTTGGCGATTTCGTCGGCGTTTACAAACTCTTTACAATCTAATATTTCGGGTAGAATGGTATAGGAGGCAGTTGTTTTTCCTGCACCATTACAACCTGCAATTATATAAATGTTTTTTTCTTTCATTTTTTGCCATCTCGTCTTTTGGGACGAGACTAAGTCGCAAAGTTTATATATTGACTTCATTTCAAAATAGTCTTAACAAACTGTTTTGATTTAGTATTAGAACCAAGATCACTGCGCTGAAAGAACCAAGATCACTGCGCTGCAAGAAGAAAGAGAAAAGACGTTGTAATTCTTTCAGCGCAGCGGTCTTGGTTCTTGTTTCTTGTTTCTATTTTCTTACTTGATAGACCCGATAATATCGTATTTGGTAATAATATGGTGTTTCCCATTTCCTAAATCGATTAACACCGCTTGGTTTTCTTTGGTGAACAGTTTGGAAACATCTTCGATTGGCGTTCCTAATTTTACAATTGGATACGGTTTTCCCATTACTTCTTTTATTGGTTTGTCGGCAACGTCTTTATTGGAAACATAACTTTGAAACAAATCGGTTTCGTCAACAGAGCCCACAAATCCACTGGTGTCGATAACCGGAATTTGCGAAATTTTATACTTGCGCATTCTTTCAATTGCGTGCGAAACCAATTCCTCTGTACGAACAATGACTAGTGTTTTGTCGATATGGTCTTTGATAACATCTTCTGCTTTGGTGATAACTTCATCAAGGAAACCGCGTTCGCGCATCCAATCGTCGTTGAACATTTTTCCTACGTAGCGGCTTCCTGAATCGTGGAATAAAACGACAACCACATCATCTTTTGTGAAATGTTCTTTTAATTGCAGTAATCCTTTGATGGCAGAACCAGCAGAGTTTCCTACGAATATTCCTTCTTCAAGAGCAATTTTACGTGTATAAACGGCAGCGTCTTTATCGGTGACTTTTGTAAATCCGTCGATCAAACTGAAGTCTACATTTTTTGGCAGTATGTCTTCACCAATTCCTTCGGTGATATAGGAATAAATTTCATTCTCGTCGAAGATTCCGGTTTCATGGTATTTTTTAAAAACGGAACCGTAGGTATCTACACCCCAAATTTTGATATTTGGATTTTTTTCTTTCAGGTATTTAGCGACACCTGAAATGGTTCCGCCTGTTCCTACTCCAACCACAAAATGCGTAATTTTTCCGTCGGTTTGTTCCCAGATTTCCGGACCCGTTTGTTCGTAATGCGCTATGGCATTACTTGGATTATCGTATTGATTAACGTACCAAGAATTGGGTGTTTCTTCTCCGAGTCTTTTGGAAACTGAATAATACGAACGTGGATCGGTTGGTTCTACGTCGGTTGGACAAACGACAACTTTGGCTCCGACTGCTCGAAGAATATCCATTTTTTCTTTTGATTGTTTGTCCGTGATTACAAAAATACATTTGTATCCTTTTACGATAGCACAAAGTGCCAAACCCATTCCGGTGTTTCCTGACGTTCCTTCAATGATTGTTCCGCCAGGTTTTAGGCGACCGTCTGCTTCGGCATCTTCCACCATTTTTACCGCCATTCTGTCTTTTACGGAATTCCCCGGATTGAAGGTTTCTACTTTGGCTAAGACCAAAGCGTTGACTTCGGCAGTTATTTTGTTGAGTTTTACTAGAGGTGTGTTACCAATAGTTTCTAATATATTTTTTGCGTAGTTCATATTATAAATTTCTGATGCAAAGATATTGATAAATAAATGGTTTCCAAATTGGATTGCTCGATTATTCGATTGTTCGAATTTTGGATAAGTGTGTAGTTAAGAAGGCGCCCGCGTGAAGGATGGAAGCGGCATCCTGTTGTTGCGAGGCAATTAAGTAGTTGTGTCAAAAGATTGCTTCGTTCCTCGCAATGACAGATAGAGCGAACAGCCTGACCCCGATGGATAAAAACAAGTTTGCAAAACGTAGTTTTTACCAATCGGAGGCACGCCCATAAAATTACTGAAAGAAATTCCACACCAATCCGAAGCGGATCATGAAATCACGGTACGGATAATTGGATGCGGTGTAAAAATCGTTTCCGGTGAAACCCGAGTTGAAATGTTCGGCTTTGATAAAAATTCGCGCCTGACGAATGCGTGCATTTACAAAAATGTCGATCATTGGAAAATTGCCAATTTCTTTTGTGCTTTGAACAAACGATTCTGCCAATAATGGATTGTAATCGTCGGCGTAATGTTTTGTGAAATAGTTGAACGTAACACCTGTTTGGAGCAACAATGCTTTTTTGAAGAACTTGTCGGTGTAGTAAAGTGAATTTCGGGTAGTCAATTGCGGGAGATTTAAAATCTTGTCATCTTGGGATACATTTTGGTATAAAATCGTATTGTCTAGAGCCCATTTACGGAATTTGATTTCTTTACTGACTTTAATCGAAACATAGCTTATGGTTTTGTTGTATTGTTTTGGGGAAACCAATTGCAGCAATCCGGTAGTATCATCGTTGCTAAAATATAAATGATCGTTAAGCGATGTAAATTGGGCGGAAGCACTTATCCATTGTGTATTGGCGTCGACTTTTATCGTGTTTATTTTTTCGTTATCGAAACTGTTGTTCCAATTGTATGTGACGTAATTGCTTTGGTGCAATACATAGTTGTTGTTTGGAATTTTACTGATGTTTTGATATTGGAAAGTGAAATCGTTTTTATCGTTTAGTTGGTAATGTAACTTTGCGTCTATTGTTGAAAATGTTTGTTTGGAAATGGCTTTGTTGTATAGGAAGGTTCCTTTCCAATTTTTCTTTTGGTAATCGTATTGTCCGCCGATAGCGTTGATTCTTTCGGTGAGTAAGTTGGGGATGATTCCGCTATCTAGTATCAACACTTTATCGAATTTGTAAGTGTAATTAAAATCTTCTATAAAAAACTGAAACTGACCCAACGTTGTGTTTTCATAGGTTGCTCCGACTCTATTGAACATTCGTTTGTGATTCGCGTTGTCGATTAGATTATTGGCAACATACGAAGGGCCGAGACGCTGAATTGGCGCATTGGTTCCAATAGTAGTAGTCAGTGTTACTTGATTAAAATTAAAAAGTTTGGTTTCGTAATTGAATTGGTGATTGATGTACAAATTGTTGGCACCGAGTTTTGGATTTATTCTAAAGTGATGATCTAAGAAGAATCTTTTACCTTTAAAAAGTGAAACGGCATCGGTAAAATAGACTTGCAATCGCGCTCTGTTTCTGTAGGTTCGGTCTTCGCCTTCGAAATCGGACGGGGTTGTGATTCCGCCATTTTCTCCGTTGAACAAATCTTGTCCTGTATAATGGAGATTGGCAACATAGCGTTTATTCTTTGTAAAATAGCTGGTGGTGAATCGAAAGTTTCCGGCACTTGACAGTTGATTGATGTACTTTCCTAAAGAGCGTAATCCTTTGTAAGCAATAGAAAAATTAAGTTGTTCGGATGTATTTACCGTTACAAATGCATCGACACTTTGACCTTGTTCCATTACGGTTTTAAAATACAATTCGGTTAGCGGTGTTGCTACTGAATAGTAGTTGATATCCTTTACATCAAGGTAGTTAAAGTGCTTTCCTTTGAAACCAAATTCTGGGTATGAATTGATTTGATGCAAGCCATAATCTAAAGTAGTGTAGGTTTGCCCTTCATTGGCAAAAGGCAGCAATCCGAAACTATCTTTACGTAAATAATTGTATTTGTAGTCGCTTTTTATCGTTAGCGAAGTATCGACATAAGTGGTATCGCGTTCAATAGTATATATTTTATAGGAAGTATGTGGAGCAATTTTAGCTTTTTCTTTTGCTATTTGCTCGTCAGTTTTTAATAAACTTTTTCTTGTTTTGTCTTTGCTTTTTTCTTGTGAGAAAATAAGAAATGGCAAGAAGAAAAATAAAATAAAATAAATACCTTTCATATTATATAGTTGGCTACAAAAATAGTTATTTGTTTAGGAATAGCAATAAGTGTAATTCATAATAAAAACAAAAAAACCATCCGCCAGTGGGGATGGTTTTTACTACTGTTTTTCTAAATTATTTTTTAATAATCTTTGAAGTATAATTTTGATTGCCTTGCGAAATCTTCAACAAATAAAATCCTGTTGGGATAGATGCCATATCAAAGTTATAATTAAAATCGCCAATTACAGAATCAACTTTGGATGACGTTATCAATCTACCTTGAACATCGTATAGCGATAAATTTACATTTTCAATGGAATTGGAATTGAATGAAACCGTAACATTATCTGATGTAGGATTTGGATAAACACTAAAATTATTTAAAGAATTTTGATCTACACCTAGAGTGGTCTCAATAACAAAATTATCAATAATAGCCCCGTCGTAACCATTTTGAGTTCCATCAGAATGAAATACAAATCTAAAAACGATATTCGATTGTGGACTAGCAGAATTTGATCCGAAAGCACTTAGGTTATAGGAATATTGTTGTTTTGTACCATTTGTAGAACCATTTACGGTAGAGTTATCAGCACTACCCGACCATTCGCCTGCAGGAAAACAATTGGCGCAATTAGAATTACTATTGTACCAGTTTGGACTAGCAGCAGTTCCCAATTGATTCCAATTTAAACCACCATTGGTAGAATACTGCATATAAACAATATCGGCATTATATTCTAAATCAAAAGCCATATCAAATTTCAATACCGGATTTGGAGCAAGTGATAAATCATAACATCTTGACATCAAATGCGATTTCGTTGCATTAGTATATTGTCCATTTAAATTGGTGGCATACACTTTAGAATTAAGAGCAACGGCATTTGTTAATACTGATTTATTTGAGGTTCCTCTTTCCCATAAAGTGGAAGTTACTACATCGTCATAAGCTAATAAATCATCAGAAAGATTTTCAAAAGGATTAATTTGATTTAAAGCTCCCGTTTGATTTACAAAGACGTATGTAGATTTTGAATTATTAGAGGTGTTACCATCATTTGTAATTGAGGTTGTAAAATTTAAAATATGTTTTCCAGGAGAAAAACCAGTTGTATTGACTGTAATTTGAAAGCTTCCTGTTGAACATGTTGCTAAATTGCCAGTCCAAGTTGTGTTCGTATTAGCACCACCGTCAATATTATACGAAATAGTAACTGAAGTTATTGGATTCGTACCATAATTTTGGAACACTATAGTTTGCGGAACACTCGTAACGCCACAATTTGAAGAATTATTTGCTTGAATTTCATTAATACCAACATCATTAGCATTAGAAACAAAACTAGGTCCAATATTTACTGCGAACCAAGCATTTGTAACCGATGTAACTTCTGGTCCAACTGAACAATACAAACTATTTGCCACTGCTATTGTAGCATCACGAGCATCAAAATAAGTCGCGTTAGGAGTAAGATAATCACGTTCTGCATAATAGGCTATTTGTGATGATTTTACCATTCCAATTCCGGTCACGTTGTAGGTATCTCGATCGGCAATTGGTGCATTATTTGTTCCTGCTTTACCCATGGTTAAAATATAAAACCAGTGGTTCATCACACCGCTATTGGTATGAACACCACAATGATCATTTGTCGTCGAGTTGGGAATACATGGCCCATCATCAGCAGTTACAAACCAGTTTGTTCCTTGAAATGTATCTGGATCACCAAACGATAATGGTGTGCTCATATTTCTTATACCGTTAGGTACAGAAATATCTTCTGCTATTCTCCACACGTTAGCAGAAGGAGTTCCCGCTAACGAACCAGTTCTTCCAAAGTGTTCGATACAAGCGCCCCAAATATCAGAATAGCCTTCATTCATTGCACCCGATTGATTTTGATACGCTAAACTAGCCGTATAAGTACAAATGGCATGTCCAATTTCATGTCCGCATACATCAATCGAAGTCCACGGTCTTGTATTTCCATCGCCATACGTCATAAAAGCGCCATTCCAAAACGCATTACTAAAATTGGCAGCGGTTTGTTTGTAATGAACATAACTGGTTATTATTCCGTTACTATCATCATAACTATTTCTATTAAAAATAGTTTTCCAAAAATCAAAAGTCATTTCTGCGCCCCAATGTGCATCTTGTGCAGCATTATCAAAAAAAGAATTGTTGTGTTCTGCAAGTGTCCAATTATTGTCATTATCTTTAAAATGCACATTCTGATACACATTTATAAGTCTTTCACAATTATAAGTAACAATTGGTGCGCTACGTGTTAGATCATTTAAAACATACATATTAAGTGGGGTGTCAAACCTGGTTTCAATATTTCTTAACCCGCTATATTTGGTATTCGCCGTTCCTGTTATTAAAGCTTCGAAATTCTCGGTTGATTTAATTGGACTTGAAACAGGTTGAGTATTTGAAACATGTTTTATAACTTGGTTTTTATAAAGTATTTGACCACTATTAGCATCAATATATACTTCTTGTCTGGATAATGGTTCTATTGTATAGACGTCGTATTTGTATGCTAAACGAACTTCTCCAGTTTTAACAATAGGGAAAATTAGTAATTCTCCAGTTGGTTTTTGGTATCCAATAATTCGAGCTTGTTGTTCATCTTCCCATAAGTATTTTGTTGCATGAATGTCAACTAGAACTTTGTTCAAACCTTCAGTAGCGTCAAATGATGGTGTTAAATTTAAAGCACTTGCATTGTATAGTTCTGCATTTATTGATTCTACATTTTCATTACGGGAATGTATTATTAAAGTTCCGAATTCAACTTTAATATCTTTGTAATATTGTTGGTGTCTTTGATGTGTTAAACCACTTTCATCAGAGGTTTCCTTTTTAGCAACAAAACTGTTAAATGAATTCAATCCATTTTTCTTAGTAAAAAAAAGTAGGGCTTCATCTTTTGAAATTGCATTTTTAAAATGTATGGTTTTTTGATACGATTCGTTTTCTTTCAATTTATTTTGGGCAAACGAAAAAAATGAAACAAGTAGAAGTAAATTAAGGTAAAAAATTTTCATAACGCTGTTTTTTATTGTGATAGGGAATAGTAAATATTTCTATAAAAGAACTACAAATTTAAACAAATTATTTAAATAAAAAGTTAAAAAAAAAGCTGCTTTAAAAAAGCAGCTTTTGATTTAATATAAAAGATATTAATAATTTGGATTCTGTTGAATTACTGAATTACCTATTATCTCATCAATTGAAATTGGCATTGTAAATCTATAATCCGTAGTAGGTAATGTACATATTGGAATATTGAAACAATCTCCTGTAAATCTATCAATTGAAACACCACCTGCTAATGCACCTAATCGTTTCAAGTCAATATAACGGTGACCTTCATAACATAATTCTAATCTTCTTTCTTTTAGAATATCAGCCCATGCAGCAGTTGCACTACCATAAACTGGTAATGGTTGAGCACCTAATCTATTTCTAGCATCTCTAATAGCTTTTACAGCAGCAGCAGCAGCAGGTAAATTACCAGCAGCAACATTAGCTTCAGCTCTTATCAAATACATTTCTGACAATCGAAACACCTTTAAATCATTACCTAAATCAAATCCAGGCTTACCAGGATATTTATCGATACATAAAACATCTTTTGACTTAAATAACGCTGGTGCTTCAGTTGCATAATAACCTGTCATCCCAGCTAATACTGGAGTTCGAGTTCCTACTAAAGGAGAATTTTGATCCACTAAACTAGTAGCGTCAATATAAGCATTAAGTCTGATATCACCAGCAACACCTGTTGCTAAAGTATTATCTGCATCAGAGTCTAATAAATTAAACAAAGATCTACTCATATCTTGAAAAGGACCTCCAGTTAAATTAGTTCTATTGAAATACCAAGTACCAGCAATAGCACCTTTACCAACAGGTCTGTCTAAACTAAAAATACATTCACCTTGATCTAAATCAGAAAGCATTCTTCTGTAAGGATTAGTAGTTGCAGTTACTGAATAAAAGTTTGCAGGCACATAAGGTAAAGCTTGAGTTAATCCACCTGTAGCTGATGCAATTGCAGCATTAGCATATTGAAGTGCTAATGGATAATTTCCTCTGTAAGTATACATTCTAGCTCTTAAAGCATTTACAAAATTTTGGCTGATATAACACCAAGGTTTTGTAGCTGTACTTGGTAAAATATTAGCATCTGCAAATTGCAAATCAGCTTCTATCAAAGCAAACACCTCACCATTGGTATTACGAGGTAATTCATCCTGAGTTCTAGGTACTCTATCCATTAGGATAACACCTAAAGCACTATCATTCTTTAAATCAGTTGAGAAATAAGTTAACAACTGAAAATGACCAAATGCTCTTAATGCTCTTGCTTGTGCTACCATCGAATTGTATTGAGGTAATTCGGTAGCAGTTGGCGTAATTAATGCAGCACCTCTTAAAAAACGATTGGTATAATTAATCAATACATAATGGTTTAACCATATTGCTGATGAATTACCATCTTGATTAGTAAGGGCAAAACGATATAAATCAGAATTCTGACCAGCATTTTGTGAACCAACACCTACTTCATCTGTAAAGATGGAAGTAAAACCAATTTCGGTTTGAATTGTCGCACGATCATAAGTTTCGTTAAGGAATAACTGCATATCAGCTAATGTTCTGAATGTAGCCGATTCAGAAAATTCCCCATCTTGTGTTATCTTATAGGCATCTTCACAAGAGAAAAACGCTACAGTAAAACATATTACAAGAATTAATTTTATTTTTTTCATAATTTTTTTTATATTAAAATTGAACATCTAAACCAAAAGATATCACTTTAGGACTAGGGTAACCACCTTGATTGCTTGGACTTAAACCTCCATCAGCATCATAACCTCTCCATTTAGACCAAGTAATCCAATTCTCTAATTGAGAATATACCCTAACTCCTTTTAAGAAAGTTTTTTCCAAAGATTTCTTTGGTACGTCATATCCTAAAGATAAATTTTTCAATCTTACATAAGAAGCTTCTGTTAACCATCTGTCAGAAAGGTCATCACCCGCAGCAAGGTTTGTTGCAGACAATGAAGGGTACTGAGAGGTAGTATTAGAAGGATTCCATGCACCTAATAAATCATTGGTAGTTGGGAAAGTACCAATATTGTCTGGGCTAGATAAATTTGTTAAATCAAAATCAAACCTCCAAACATCAGCTGCAAAAGAAAACTGTGTGTTTAAATAAAATCCTTTGTAAGAAGTATTGAATCCAAAACCACCTTGATAAACTGGAATGTAAGTTTTACCTGTTAATCTTCTATCAGCATCTGTTGGCGTTTCTGTGATCTGATCGTTGATATCCAAAAACCACAAATTACCATTAGCAGGGTTAATACCGTAAACTGGTACTAGATTATATTGATCAACTGGACCACCATTTTGTTGTGCAAAGCTGGCGCTTGTTACAACTCTATCTGCTCCTGGACGATAAATCAAATCAGCATACTCGTTTTTGTTAAAAGAACCGTTACCAAATAAACTCAATTTATAATTACCATTTTTAAATACATCGTATCTTAAAGTTAATTCAACCCCTGTATTTATAATTGAAGTAGGAGTATTAGCATTTTGAGTATAACTTAACGTTACAGCAGATAAATAATCTGAATCAAACAAATCCTCTGCTTTTTTTCTATACACCTCAACTGTACCCGTTAATCTTTTCTTGATACCAAAATCGATTCCAATATTAGCTTGCGTTGTAGTCTCCCATCTCAAGTCTAGATTAGCCACATTAGCTACACCTATAGAAGCTGCATTACCATAACCATTTTGAGACGAACTTAAATCTCTAATTAATGAAGCACCTAAAAAGTTTGCATTTATTCCAAAGGCTCCAGCATTACCAGGTAGTAAACCAGCATTAATAACATTAGTACCAGATTGAATATTTTGATTACCCGATGTACCATAAGAACCTCTTAATTTTAATTCACTAAACCATGAATTTTCCATGAATTTCTCAGCATCTATATTCCATCTTGCAGATACAGACCAAAAAGTTCCCCATGTATTATCATCAGTAAATCGGAAAGAAGCATCTCTTCTTATAGTACCTACAAGACCATATTTAGAATTGTAATCATAATCAACAGTTGCAAAATAAGAAAACAAACCTGCATTTCTATTTAAAGCTTGCACAGCTGGTCTGTAAAAAGTAGGTGTAGCAGTATTAAAAGGAATATAACCTGTACCTGCTCCTAAAGCCCATGTTCTAGGATCTAAACCGTTTTGTGTAAAACTAGCGTATTGCTTATGAAATTTATTATATTCAAGAAACAAGTTAGCATCTATAGTATGTTTGTCTTTAAATGTTTTTGTATAATTCAATTTGTTTACTAAATTAAATCCAAGCTCTTTATCTGTACTTCGCGTTTCAGTACCTCCAAATGTAGCTCCTGCTGGAGTAGCTACAATCGCTAAATACGACCATGGTGCTCTGGCAAAATCTCTATCGCTTTGAGCATAATCAATACCTGTAGTTAATGAATAGCTTAAACTTTTAGTTAATTTATATCTACCAGAAAAATTGGCTAATATTTTTGTTTCATCAAATTTACTAGGAATATTACCTGGTGCTAAGTAGTCCATCAACATGTAGGGTACAATTTGAAAACTTGGCGCTCCAAAATCATCAAATAATTGCTGACCACTTACATATACATTTGGATCTAAATAGGGAAGGGATGTCAATAATCCTTGTAATGGATTTTGCAATACATTCGAGTTGATATCTGTTCTTACTTCTTGGTCAAGTTGTGTTCTTTTAGAGAAAACAGTAGAAAGATTGGTAGTATATGTAAATCTATCATTTGATGTTTTACCAGTAAAATTAGATCGTAAACTAAATCTCTTGAAATCAGTATTTTTAACAATACCTTGTTGTTCAAAGAAACCCAAAGATGTAAAGTTCGACATGTTCTCACTACCAGTAGTAAAACTTAAGTTATTGTTTTTAGATATACCCGTTCTGAAAAATATTTTTTTCCAATCGGTATCTCTAAAAGAATTAATTTCAGCATCAGTTAACGGGCCACCACCAGTACCACCAGTAGCACCAACACCCAATCCAAAATCTCTTTCTAAAGTTAAAATTTCTCTTGAATTTGTAATGTTGTAATCATTGTCTTGAAGTGTTGTAAAACCCATATTAGATATGAAGTTAAACGCCATCTTAGAATTAAATGACCCTTTTCTAGTTTTGATTACAATTACTCCATTAGACCCTCTATTTCCGTAAATAGCGGTTGCACCAGCATCTTTAAGTACCGTAGCAGACTCAATGTCTTCTGGATTTAAACCTCTAAAAACCACTGAATTTGTAGGCACTCCATCAATAACAAACAATGGATCTGTACTTCCTACCGCACTACCAACACCTCTAAGCAAAATATCAATTTTTGCAGAACCAGGCGAACCCGAAGCTGTTGAAATAGACAAACCTGCTGCTTGTGCTTGAAGTGATTGAAGAAAAGATACGTTTGGTCTTCCTTCTATTACCTCAGCCGTAACTGTAGTTGCAGCTACACTTGATTTCTTTTTTGAAGTTGTTCTATATCCATCAATTACAACCTCAGAAAGTACAGTTTTTCCTTCAGTTAATTTTACACTAATTGTACTAGCAGCTCCAACCGATTTCGATTGATCTTCTAATCCAATAAATGAAAAAACTAAAGTTTCACCTACTTTTGCTTTGATGGAATATTTACCATCTAAATCGGTTTGGGCTCCACGTGTTGTGCCTTTAACAACAACGTTTGCTCCTGGCAAAGGTCCTGAATTATCAGATACCACACCCGTTACAGTTTTGTCTTGTGCAAACGAAAACTGCATTGATAACGCTACTAAAAGCGTAAAAATCCATTTGAACTTCGATCTCATATTAATTTTATTTGAGTTAGTTATTGTGCAAACTTCTTAATAATATCTTAAATAAACAAATAATAGCAAGGAATATTTTTATTTACTTATGTTAATTTTTTAAGACGAATCACAAAAAGGTGGTTGCAACACTCACTTTAGATGAAATTATTACAAATGGTTGCGCCAAAATTTTTATTTTTATAAAAAATTAATTTTATGTTAAAATTTAACTTTTCGGGTTTTGAATTGGAATGCGGTACCGATGAAGCAGGAAGGGGCTGTCTTGCTGGACCAGTGACTGCAGCAGCTATAGTACTTCCAAAGGATTTTCGCTCCCAATTAATTAATGACTCTAAACAGCTTTCTGAAAAAAACAGAAAACAACTCAAATCCTTAATTGAGGAAATAGCCCTTTCTTTCACAATAACACATATAGATTCTGCCACCATTGACGAAATAAATATCCTAAATGCCTCTATAAAAGCAATGCAAGAAAGCATACTGAAGTTGAGTCCTACTCCTTTATATATAATAGTAGATGGAAATAGCTCCTTAACCTATAACGAAAAACTAAAAAACAACCCTATAAAAAGGTTTTCTCCAAACCATGTAAATACTTATAACGGTATTCCTTTTACCTGTATCATTAAAGGAGATGCTAAATTTTTAAGTATTGCAGCAGCTTCTATTTTAGCTAAAACCTACCGAGATGATTATATGAATAAAATTCATGAAGAATATCCAATGTACAATTGGAAACAAAATAAAGGCTATCCAACCAAAGAACACCGAGAAGCCATTAAAAAATATGGCGTCACGAAATACCACCGAATGAGTTTTAGATTATTGCCGGAACAACTGAAGTTGGATTTTTAGACTTCTTAGATATTTAGACTTCTTAGATTCTTAGATAAACGTGGATTGAAATAATTCCGAAAAGTGTTTTATGATTTTTTCCTTTACTTCTTCTTCATCTACTTTTTCTACACCAAGTTCTACATTTAGTGATGTTACCGCTTTTCCTTTTATACCACACGGAATAATATTATCAAAATAACCCAAATCGGCATTGACATTTAAAGCAAATCCATGCATCGTAACCCAACGCGAAGCACGTACTCCTAAAGCACATATTTTTCGAGCAAACGGAGTTCCAACATCCAACCAAACTCCAGTTTCGCCTGCACTTCGCTTACCTATTATATGGTATTCCGCTAAAGTAAGAATAATTGCTTCTTCCAAAAACCGTAAATATTTATGAATATCCGTAAAGAAATTTTCTAAATCTAATATGGGATAACCTACAATTTGACCTGGTCCGTGATACGTTATATCTCCACCTCTATTAATTTTATAAAACGTTGCTCCTTTCTCCGAAAGTTGCTTTTCCGAAAGTAACAGATTAGAAATAGCACCACTCTTTCCTAAAGTATAAACGTGTGGATGTTCTACAAAAAGAAAATAATTTGGGGTCTCCAGATTCGTTTCTTCTCTTCTATTTTGGATTTTTAAATCGACAATGCCATTAAACAATTCCTCCTGATAATCCCAAGTAGCTTTGTAATCTTTATTTCCTAAATCTTGAAGTTGGATTTTTTTATTCATAGTCATTGCGAGAGCTTGTCCCGATTTTTTTCGGGAAATCAAGCAATCTCTTTTCGTTATTGTTTTTTCGATGACAAAGATACTAAACTCATGTGTATAACTCAAACCAGAATAATTGCATTAATTTCTAAGTTCTTAATTCTACAATCTTTTATTATCTTTGCTCGCTCAAATACAATATTATGCAACTTTCGGAACAAGAAATCATTCGAAGAGAAAAACTCGACGCTTTACGCAGTTTAGGAATCAATCCATATCCTGCCAATTTATTTCCAGTCAATCACACTTCAAAACAGGTGAAGGAAAATTTTGAGGAAGGTAAGAAGGTTATTGTTGCTGGCCGATTGATGAGTGTTCGCGATCAAGGTAAAGCTTGTTTTGCCGAATTGCAGGATAGCGAAGGCCGAATTCAATTGTACTTGAATAGAGATGTTATTTGTCCAGATGAAGACAAAACTAAATACAACCAGGTTTTTAAAAAATTAACCGATTTAGGCGATTTTATTGGAATCGACGGCGAACTTTTTACTACTCAAGTGGGAGCAAAATGCATTCGAGTTGCTGATTTTACTTTTTTAAGTAAAACATTACGTCCGTTGCCTTTGCCAAAAGTAGATGAAGACGGAAAAGTACACGATGCCTTTAACGATGCCGAATTGCGTTACCGAATGCGTTATGTTGATTTAGTAGTGAATCCCAATGTGAAAGAAGTTTTTGTCAAAAGAACAAAACTTTTTACGGCGATGAGAAACTTCTTCAACACTGCTGGATATCTGGAAGTGGAAACACCAATTCTACAAGCAATTCCAGGTGGTGCCGCGGCGCGTCCGTTTATTTCACATCACAATGCCTTGGATATTCCGCTGTATCTGCGAATTGCAAACGAATTATACCTAAAACGATTAATCGTTGGCGGTTTTGACGGCGTGTATGAGTTTTCTAAAAATTTCCGCAATGAAGGTATGGACAGAACGCACAATCCCGAATTCACCGCAATGGAAATCTATGTAGCCTACAAAGACTACAATTGGATGATGGAATTTACCGAAAACCTTTTAGAACATTGTGCCAAGGAAGTCAACGGAACAACTGATGCAACTTTTGGGGAACATAAAATCAATTTCAAAGCACCCTATGCTCGAGTGACGATGACTGATGCTATTAAAAACTTTACAGGCTTTAATATTTCTGGTAAAACTGAAGCCGAATTATTTACCGCTGCGAGATCAATGGGAATCGATGTGGATGAAACCATGGGGAAAGGAAAATTAATTGATGAAATTTTTGGTGCTAAATGCGAAGGCAATTTCATTCAACCAACTTTCATTATCGATTATCCAAAAGAAATGTCTCCCTTGTGCAAAGAGCATCGAGACAATCCCGAACTAACAGAACGTTTTGAGTTGATGGTTTGCGGAAAAGAAATCGCCAATGCCTATTCCGAATTGAACGATCCTATCGACCAACGCCAACGTTTTGAAGCGCAAATGGCTTTAGCAGAAAAAGGTGATGATGAAGCAAACGGAATTATTGACGAGGACTTTTTACGGGCGTTAGAATTCGGAATGCCGCCAACATCCGGATTGGGAATTGGAATGGACCGATTGATCATGTTTTTAACCAACAATCCATCGATACAGGAAGTGCTTTTCTTCCCGCAAATGCGACCAGAGAAAAAACAATTGGATTTAACAGAAGACGAAAAAATGCTCATCGAACTGTTGAAAAAAGAAAACAATCAGTCGTTAGCAATACTAAAAGAAAAATCAGCTTTAAGTGGCAAAAAATGGGACGCTGCTATGAAAGGATTATCCAAACATGGCATGACAAAAGTGGTAGTCCAAGGCGAATCCAAAACAGTGATTTTAAACTAATGAAAAAGGGACTCACTTGAGTCCCTTTTTGTTTTAAATTTATCATCTCGATGCCATCGCAGCAGCAAATAGAGATCCAAAAACAATAAGACCAATAATAATAAGTCCAATTACAATTGCCATTACAATTAATTGTGCTTTTGCCCAATTTTTACGATTGACATTTCCACCATCTCCGAAAGCATAAACAAACAACATCACTAGTCCTACTAGTGGAATTGCCATAATTAATAAGGTAATAAGCCAGTCTTTCACTGACATTGGTTTTTGATCTTGATTTTCGAATTCTTCCATTTTAAAGTTTGTTTTGTTGGTTAATTAGGCTAATATATAAAATTCTGACGATTTACAAAATACCATTATAATTAGCAATTTTTAATTATTTAACCTTAATACTTGGATATTCCTAAATTCTTACTATTTTTATTAATATATTTATAAAATAATAAAGAAATAAATGACTCGAGCTTGCGACAGCATGAGACCTTTAAAAAAATAAAAAATAAATCGAATGAAATACCCTGCTATTCAGAATTACATAAACGGAAAGTTTATTTCTCCTTCTACTTCCAAAACAATGAATGTCGTATCGCCTTTAGATGGCAATTTACTTTCAACAGTTCCGATGTCTTCCTCAAAAGATTTAGACGATGCTGTAAAAGCGGCTCAAGCTGCCTTTCCTACATGGAGCAAAACGCCGATTAAAGAACGTGTTCAGGTTTTTTTCAAATACAAAACCTTATTAGAAAAACACTTGAAAGAACTAGCTGAATTGTGCAGCGAAGAAAACGGAAAAACCTACGGAGAATCGGTTGCCGAAATTGAAAAATGTATCGAATTAACCGAATTCGCTACTTCCTTACCACAACTCATTACAGGTGAATTACTTGAAGTTAGCAAAGGTGTAGAATGCCGAACAGAACACGTTCCGCTTGGAGTTGTAGCTTCTATTGTACCGTTTAATTTTCCTTCTATGGTTCCAAATTGGACGATTCCAAATGCGATTGCGCTCGGAAATTGCATGATTATAAAACCTTCCGAAAAAGTGCCTTTGAGTTGCGGAAAATTAGCCCAACTTTTAAAAGAAGCAGGTTTACCCGACGGCGTTTTTAACATCGTTCATGGCGATGTCGAAATCGTAAATGCCATTTGTGACCATCCCAATATTGAAGCTGTTTCTTTTGTAGGTTCTACGAAAGTGGCGAAAATTGTATACCAACGTGCCACATCCAATTTCAAAAGATGCCTCTCTCTTGGTGGTGCCAAAAACCACTTGATGGTGTTGCCTGATGCCATTCCAGACATGACGGCTCAAAATGTAGCAGCATCCATGTCGGGTTGTGCCGGGCAACGTTGTATGGCGGCTTCTGCTATGATTGGTGTCGGAAATGTAGACGCTATTGTTGCTAAAATCTGCGAGGAAGCCCGGAAGATTATTCCAGGTGTAAATCTTGGTGCCGTTATCAATAAGGAATCACAAGAACGAATTGAAAGCTACATCACGCAAGCCGAAAAAGACGGTGCCAAAATACTTGTCGATGGTCGAAATACCAAAGTGGCCGGTAAAGAAAATGGAACATATGTCGGACCAACCGTAATCGATTTTGTAACACCAACTATGAGTGTCGCAACAGAAGAAATATTCGGTCCCGTAATTTCAATAATCCGAACCAATACAGTCGACGAAGCATTAATTATCGAAAACAATAATCCATACGGAAATGCCGCCAGTGTTTTTACACAAAACGGTGGAATGGCGCGATATATCATCGAAAAATCGAGTGCCGGAATGATTGGCGTAAACGTCGGAGTTCCTGTTCCAAGAGAACCTTTTAGTTTTGGAGGCTGGAACGACAGCAAGTTTGGTGTTGGCGACATTACTGGAAAAAGTTCCATAGAATTTTGGACAAAATTAAAAAAAAGCACCATCAAGTGGAATGCCGAAGCCGGAGTAAACTGGATGAGTTAAAGAAAGAGAATAGAGAAAAAAACAAAGAGACCCGAGGCGTAGCCGACTCGAAGCTTTAGCTGAACAGGCGAAGCAATTGTATGGAGCGCAGCGAAATAAAAAGAAATATAATGATTATGAAATAACAAACTATGACGAAAGAACAAATAATCAACGATAGTAAAGAATTCAGTTTATTTTCATGGTCGGCACAAACAAGTGTAAATCCAATCGCGATTGAAAAAGCCGAAGGTGTGTATTTATATGAAATTGGCGGAAAAAAAATCATCGACTTTTCTTCCGGATTAATGTCGGTTAATATCGGTCATGGCGACCAACGTGTTACAGCTGCTGTCGTTGAACAAATGCAAAAGGTAAGTTTTGTAACGCCAACCTGCACCACAGAAATCCGAGCCAAATTAGCCAAAAAATTAGCCGAAATATGTCCCGGTGATTTAAACAAAGCTTTTTTTACTTTGTGCGGAACTTCATCTGTAGATAATGCCATAAAACTAGCACGATTATATACAGGAAGACATAAAATTATAGGCAGATACCGCGCTTTTCACGGTGGTTCCATCGGCGGAATGTCGGTTGGTGGCGATCCAAGAAAATTAGCCAACGATTCCCAACAAATGACCAATGCTGTGCTATTAGATGATCCGTATTATTTCTACGGAATGAAAGATCTAGACGATGCTACAAAGCTAAGTTTAAGTTTAGAATATGTAGAAAGAGTCATCCATTTTGAAGGAAAAACCAATATTGCCGCTTTTATTTTTGAAGGCGAAAGTGGTTCCTCAGGCTGTTTGCATTATCCAAAAGGATATCTAAAAGGAATAAAAGTACTTTGTGAAAAATACGATATTCTTTTTATTGCCGATGAAGTGATGAGCGGATTTGGCAGAACGGGAAAATGGTTCGGATTTGAAAACCATGACATCATTCCGGATATGATTTGCATGGCAAAAGGACTCACCTCTTCGTATTTGCCGTTGGGTTGCTTGATGGTTTCCGATAAAATCGCCGCAAAATTCGATACAACTCCAATGATGATTGGATTGACTTATAATGCGCATCCTGTGGCAATGGCTGCCGCTTTAGCAGTAATAAACATTTATGAAAGCGATCATTTGATTGAAAACACGCGACAAATGAGCACCTATATGGAATCAAAAATTGAAGCCATGAGAGCTTCACATCCAAGCATGGGAGCTTTTAGAAACACTGGTCTTTTAGGATGTTTAGATATTTTGAAAAACAAAAAAACAGGCGAACTTATAGCTCCTTACAATGCGAGTGGTGATGATTTGAAAATAACCAATCTCATTGGTGCAAAAATTCGTGAATTAGGATTGTATACGTTTGTTCGTTGGGGATATATTTTTATTGCACCTCCATTATGCATCACTAAAAACCAAATAGACGAAGGTTTGGCAATTATTTCTGAAGCTTTAAAAATTGCTGACGAAGCGTTAATTTAAAACAACTTTTTAGATGTCTGAAAACCAAAATCATACAAACTCTTCTTTGTATAGCGAAGACTTGGCGCCCGTTTCTGCTAACAAAAGAACTTGGACAACATGGAATTATGCGGCACTTTGGATTAGCATGAGTCTTTGTATTCCAACGTATATGTTATCAAGTTCGTTGATCGAAGGCGGAATGAATTGGTGGCAAGCCATTTTAACGATTTTCTTAGGAAACACCATCGTCTTAATTCCGATGATTTTAAACGGTCACGCCGGAGCCAAATACGGAATTCCATTTCCTGTTTTTGCACGAGCCAGTTTCGGAACTGTTGGT
>JANNCY010000131.1:0-22853 GCA_031387085.1 Flavobacteriales bacterium
CAAGAACGTTTGCAAGCTGCTTTTGGTAAAAAAGAAGTTCGTACCTATGATCAAGAAAAATCAGACGAAGCAATTTACGCAAAAGTAAAAGCAGCGGCTTATGATAAAATTTACGCTATCGCTAGCAAAGGTTCGGCTAAACACGAACGTTCGGCTGCATTTGATGTTGTAAAAGAAGAAGTAAAAGCATTGTTTACAGAAGAAGAATTAGCAGAAAATGGTGATTTAGTTGGAAAATATTTCTACAAAACCAACAAAGAAGCGGTTCGTAATGTAACCTTAGATTTAGGAACTCGTTTGGACGGAAGAAAAACTACAGAAATTCGCCCAATTTGGTGTGAAGTAGATTATTTACCATCTGTTCACGGTTCGGCATTGTTTACTCGTGGTGAAACGCAAGCTTTAGCAACAGCTACTTTAGGAACTTCCAGAGAAGCCAACCAAATTGATTCACCATCAGAACAAGGAGAAGAAAAATTCTATTTACACTATAATTTCCCTCCATTTTCAACAGGAGAAGCGCGTCCGTTAAGAGGAACTTCAAGAAGAGAAGTAGGTCACGGAAACTTGGCACAACGTGCTTTGAAAAATATGATTCCTGCTGAAAATCCATACACAATCAGAATTGTTTCTGAAGTATTGGAATCAAACGGTTCGTCTTCTATGGCTACAGTTTGTGCTGGAACATTAGCTTTGATGGATGCTGGAGTTCAGATGATTCGTCCTGTTTCTGGAATTGCAATGGGATTGATTACTGATGGAGATCGTTTCGCAGTTTTATCTGATATTTTAGGTGATGAAGATCACTTAGGAGATATGGATTTCAAAGTAACCGGAACTTCAGAAGGAATTACAGCCTGTCAAATGGACATCAAAATTGACGGATTGAAATATGAAATCATGGAGCAAGCTTTGGCTCAGGCTCGTGATGGACGTTTACATATCTTAGGAAAATTAACTGAAACTCTAGCGCAACCAAGAACGGATGTAAAAGATCACGCTCCGAAAATCATCATGAGAACTATTCCTGGTGCTTTCATTGGTGCGTTGATTGGACCTGGAGGAAAAGTAATTCAGGAATTACAAAAAGCAACTGGTTGTACAATTGTAATTAATGAAGTGGATGAGCAAGGTGTTGTTGAAATTTTAGGAACTGATCCAGCGGGAATTGCAGCAGTATTAGCAAAAATCGACTCTATCATTTTCAAACCAACCATGGGTGAATCTTACGAAGTGAAAGTAATCAAAATGCTTGATTTTGGTGCCGTTGTAGAATATACAGAAGCGCCAGGAAATGAAGTATTACTTCACGTATCGGAATTGGCCTGGGAACGTACAGAAAACGTTTCTGATGTAGTAAACATGGGTGATGTTTTTCAAGTGAAATACTTAGGTGTGGATCCGAAAACGAGAAAAGAAAAAGTGTCGAGAAAAGCGTTAATGCCACGACCTCCGAGAGATGAAAATCGTCCACCAAGAGACGAAAACCAATCTCCAAGAGATGAGAACCGTTCTCCCAGAGAAGGCGGAAATAAAATTACTCCTAAAGGAGAATAATAATTTTAGTCTTTATAAAGAAACCCCAACTTGAGCAATTGAGTTGGGGTTTTTAATTTAATTACATTTCTGAGGCAACCTTTTTAGTTTTTAGTTACTATTAATTATACACTAAAAAAATTGCTATGAAAAACTTAAGAACTTCACTCGCCTTTTTACTAATCATCTCCGGATGTATTTCATGTACGTCGGATTCAACTACAGAAGAGCCAACAGAAAATGCAAACTCCTTGTATAAAAGGGTTACTTTCCAGACTCAATCTCAAAATCCGGCTTCAAACACAAAAGAAGTACAATATTATTCCAACAATGAGATTATAGCAGATACCGTATTTGACAGTTCAAATCAATGGACAGAGCGAAAAATTATATTTTTCAACGGAACGACCAAAGTTTTTCAGACGCTTGATACCAGCAACCAAATTACATATCACAGAGAGGAAACATATGACAGCCAAGGCAGGATTACCGGCAGAAGGACGTATGTTTCTAACAACAACATAATAGCGGTTACATTTACCTACAATCCCGACAATACAGTGACGGCCAATGCGTTAAATTTGGTAGACCAAACGGTGACGACAATTGCGACGTATCAAAAAAACAGCGATGGGCTGATTTACAAGGAAGTGAGAATAAACGCCGGACAAACTATAGAAAGTACTTTACAATTCAATAATTTACGACCTGTTTCACTTAACAATTCCGTTAATTCTTCAGTCATTACTTTCAATTATTACACTAATCCCAAGCCATTAGACCTTTTGAAATCGCCAGACCAACTTAACAATAAAGTACTTTACGGATTATCATTATTAAAAATGGCTGAAGAAGGTAATTCTTATTTCATGCAAATTGGAAGTTCTACGAGCACAACCACGACCACTTATCAAACTACATTTAATGGGAGCGACTACATAAATTATTACAAATCAACCTATTTGAATACTTCTGGAAATAACCTATTGACAACAGAAATGTTTTATTATTATAATTAATCGCATTTTCAAGGCAACCTTTTCTAATTTATCATACTAACTATTATGAAAAAAATCATCTTTTTACTATTCAGCTGTTTCGTTTTGTTTTTGACATTCAGCTGTTCTGATTTAGACGACAATGAACCCCCTGGTAAACCAGAAACCATACAAAGAGGAAGTGAGTTATTCACTTTGCTGGAAACAGTAACTGCACAAGGAGATAATCCAGTTGAAAACACTGTTTGTATCGACTTCATCTATCCTTTTAAAGTGTTTATTTACGATGCCAATTTATTGCCACAAGGCGAAATGATTTTAACGGGCGATATTCATTTTAGCGCATTTCTTGCCCAACTTCCTGCTAATCAATCAATAAGTATCAGTTATCCTTTGCAGACGACTTTGCCAGACGGAACTGTATTTAGTGTAAACAACAACGCACAATTGAAAGTAGCTTTAGATTCCTGCGATCGGGACGATATTATCAGTCATTGTAGTGGATTATTTGGCACTCCTCCAGGAACATGTGTTTGGGAAGTTCCTTATATTCCAAATGGAAATAACGAATTTGCCGGAGCGGTTTTTACTGCAGATGTAACAGGAACAATAACACTTTATCATCTTAATGCTACTTATAATGGAACTTGGGTTTTCTTATACCTGAATGATGAATTGCATTTGAACATTAATCTTTCAGGAACTTCACCAACCGTTCAAAGCTGGAATTATAATTTTAAAGTTACCTCATTTACAGGAGATTTATTTGATCTTCAGACACCTACTATCACCAGAAGACTTGTAAAAGATTGTTCAGACGCATCCGTTTATACAATTGGTCAAACGGGTCCAAGTGGTGGCATTATTGCTTATGATAAAGGTTCATTTACCAATGGATGGCGTTATATTGAAGTCGCTCCAACAGATTCAATCATTGAAGAATGGGGCTGTATCAACGCATCCATTACAAACGCACAATTTGATCAAGTTGGTACAGGATATCAAAATTCGGTGGCCATTGCAAACTATCACAACAACTTGACGAATTATTTTTCAAATCCGGGTATTTGTAGCAGCCTCAATAATGGAAGTGTTTCTGCCAATACAAGTTTAAATCAAACCATCGGACTCAAAAAAGACTGGTGTATTCCATCGATAAACGAATTGCAATTATTGTACAACTTACACAATCAAAGTTTTGGGAATTTTACAATAACCAATTATTGGAGCTCTTCCGAAATGAGTACATCCAAAGCAAAATGCATCGACTTTAGTTCGGGACAAATTGTTAACTTGGACAAAAATTCAGCATTAGTAAAAACACGATTAATACGCTTTTTTTAAAATAAATTTCATTTGAATTTAGAAGAAATCATACAAGGCTGTATCAAGAATAATATAGTGCACCAAAAAGCACTCTACTCGCTCTATGAAAAAACCTTATTTAATTTGAGTTTAAAATATTGCGCCAATAGTGAAGAAGCAGAAGACAATTTGCACGACACCTTTATTGAAATTTATGCTAACATAAAAAAATACAAAGGCAACGGTTCTTTTGAAGGTTGGATGAAAAAAATTGCAATTAACAAAGCCATTTCAAAATTCAAATCTTCTTTGTTTAATCAACCTTTAGACACTATTATCTATCCCATTTTAGATGAAGAAGTTGCAATTGATTCTGACGCATTATCATTGGATTTTCTGTTGCAATTGATACAAGAATTACCCAATCAATATCGACTGGTCTTTAATTTATATGAATTGGATGATTACTCGCATAGAGAGATAGCGACAATGCTTTCTATTTCGGAAGGAACGTCCAAATCAAATCTTCACAAAGCGAAAATGATTTTAAAAAATAAGATAATAGAATCCAACCCTTTAAAACGTAAAAATGGAATCTAAAAAAGACATAGGTAAATTGTTTAGAGAAAACCTAGAACAATTAGATTACACTCCTTCAACAAAAGTTTGGGAGCAAATCGAATTGGATTTAGAAGAAAAAAAGAAAAAAAGAAGGTTCTTTATTTGGTTCTTCTTGGCTTCTCTTCTTTTCTGTGGTTTAATAATTGGCGTTTCCTATGCTACTTTTTCAGGTGGAAATTCAATTACCAATAAAAACGGAAAAGAAAACTCCATTTCAAACGAAAAAGAAATTAAACGCAATCAAGCTATAATTGCTGAAGAGGAAAATATGGAGAACTCAAATTCTAAAAATTCAATTGAAGAAAAGAATTCGAATGCTACTGAAGTTAACAAAGAAAATAGTAAAACCCTTCTGAATGTAAATACCAAAAAGAACAAAGCAGGTTCCAAAAACAATTCTCACTTTGGAAATAAAAACAAATCAAACCAAAATTCGGCGTTGGCTTCAACCTCTTTAAAAGACAAAAGAAAAAACAAAAACAGCAATTCAATTTTAGGAAAGAATTCATTAAAAAAAGGGCTGAAAAATTCAGACAAATTAGTTGCTGACGCAAAAAAAATAGGCTCAAAAGAAACTTTAAGTAATTCAGATGAAAAAGCAAATACAACTAAAAATAATACTACTGAAGCTATAGAAAAACGTCCAACTATTGATTCTCTTATAGCAACAACAAACAGTAAAAAAGAAAATAAAGACTCCAAAAAAGAAAAGGATTCGTTAGCAATGAAAGATTCTGTTGCAGAAGTTAAGGAAGAATCTAAAGAGCATGAAATAGTTATTGCACCTTATTACGGATTGAATTACAACGGTTACTTTGGCAATTTTGACGCCATTTCGAGCAATACTGTTCTTGAAAAAAAGGCAGAAATGAGAAACACATTTGGCATTATGGTGCGATGGATGTTTGGCAATAAATTAGGCATCCAAGTTGGCGCTGGAAAAATAAATAGCCGTTATTTTTCAACTGTTGAAAAAACTGGCAGTCTTTTTATAAATAACCAAAACGTCGATACTGACATTCCTATAAACGAACTAAACGGAATATTCGTCAATGAAACAAAAGTAAAAATCACCTATGAAAGTTCCTATATTGAGGTTCCGTTAGAAGCCTATTATACTCTGAGAGACAAAAAAATTGGTTTCGCTACTTCATTTGGAGTTAGCTTACTTTTTGGTGGTAAAAATGCTGTTTTTGCAGAATCTGAATATATCCAAAAAATGAGAATCGGAACCTTATCAACTGCATCTTCCAGTAGTTTTACGGGAAATGCCAAACTGTATTTGTTTTATAGAATCACTCCGTCTTTACAATTAGATTTCTATCCATCGTTTCAATATCAAATCATGGGAAACACCGATTCATCCAACTATTCCAGTTATTTCTTTTCTATAAGAACGGGTTTTAGTTACAAATTATAGGTTAGTTATTTTTTAGTTAGAAACTCTAATTTGAGCAATAAAGTTGGAGTTTTATTTTTTTATTTACTTTTTTGTAACTTTTTAGAAACATATCGCGTACAACCACCTGAACACTTTAAAGCAAAGGAAAAAAATAAATGAGACAGCTCAAAATCACCAAGCAGGTAACGAATCGTGAAACTGCTTCCTTAGACAAATACCTACAAGAAATTGGAAAAGTTGATTTGATTACTGCTGATGAAGAAGTAGAATTAGCTCAAAAGATTAAAGCCGGAGATCAAAAAGCGCTAGAAAAACTGACTAAAGCTAATTTGCGTTTTGTGGTTTCTGTTGCGAAACAATACCAAAATCAAGGTCTTACACTTCCCGATTTAATTAATGAAGGAAATTTAGGTTTGATTAAAGCCGCACAACGTTTTGATGAAACACGTGGATTCAAATTTATATCTTATGCTGTTTGGTGGATTCGTCAATCGATTCTTCAAGCATTAGCAGAACAATCCCGTATCGTTCGTTTGCCATTAAATAAAATTGGTTCTATCAATAAAATCAACAAAATGTACGCTTTATTAGAGCAATCTAACGAACGACCACCTTCTGCTGAAGAAATTGCAAAAGAACTCGACATGACCGTGAATGACGTTAAAGAGTCGATGAAAAACTCTGGTCGTCACTTATCCATGGATGCACCGCTTGTAGAAGGAGAAGACTCTAACCTTTATGACGTTTTACGTTCGGGTGAATCTCCAAATCCAGATAGAGAATTAATCCATGAGTCGTTACGTACCGAAATTGAGCGTTCATTAGAAACTTTAACTCCAAGAGAAGCCGACGTAGTTCGTTTGTATTTTGGCTTAGGTGATCAACATCCGATGACATTAGAAGAAATCGGTGAAACATTCGACTTAACTCGTGAAAGAGTGCGTCAAATTAAAGAAAAAGCAATCCGCAGATTAAAACATACCTCAAGAAGTAAAATCTTGAAAACGTATTTAGGATAAAATATTTGTCTCAAGTTTCAGGTTTCAAGTTATAATAACTTGAAACTTTAAAGTAACAACAGTTTCAAAACTGTTCGTTTTTTGATTGATGATTGAAACTCCGGCTGATTACCGGAGTTTTGTTTTTTATGTAATTGCAAGCTTGCAAAGCAATCCTTTACAGAAATTCATTGCCAAATTCAAACCTATCATTCTTTGCGAACTTTGCGTAAAACCTTGCGAACTTTGCGGTTAAAATTTTACCTTTGCACAAACAACACTAAATAATGAAAACTACCATTATCGCACCTTCCATATTAGCTGCCGACTTCGCCAATCTTCAACGCGACATCGAAATGATTAACAACTCCGAAGCTGATTGGTTTCATATTGATATTATGGATGGTGTGTTTGTACCGAACATCTCATTTGGAATGCCCGTTTTAGAAGCCATAAAAAGGCATGCAAAAAAAACCATCGATGTGCATTTAATGATAGTTGATCCGGATCGATACATTAAAACCTTTGCCGATTTAGGCGCTAATGTTTTAACAGTACATTATGAAGCTTGTACCCATCTTCACAGAACGCTACAAGCTATAAAAGCAGAAGGAATGAAAGCAGGTGTTGCATTAAATCCGCATACCAACGTAAATGTACTGGAAGATGTAATTAAAGACATTGATATGGTATGTATAATGAGTGTAAACCCAGGTTTTGGAGGGCAATCATTCATTGAAAACACCTATTCTAAAATCGAAAAATTAAAAGAAATAATTACTCGTAACAATGCCACAACTCTAATCGAAATTGATGGAGGCGTAACCGATAAAAACGCACTTCAATTGGTTAAAGCTGGTGCAGATGTTTTGGTAGCAGGTAACTTTGTTTTTAAAGCAAGCAACCCAACACAAACTATTGCTGATTTGAAAAAATTAATTTTGTAAAAAAATTACAATTAAAAAAAATGCCATTCGCAATTATTTCGAATGGCATTTTTATTATTGTATAAACGCTAAATTATTCTTTAATGAACTTTTTAGAAGCACTACCTTTATCTGAATTTAATCTCAAAATGTAGTTTCCAACAGAAAGTTCAGATACATTAATTTCTGAAATAGTAGAAGTATTAGAATTCATAACTTTAACAACCTTTCCGCTAACATCAAATATTTCATAAGAATTTACAATTGTTTCTGTTGGTACAGAAATAGAAATTATATTTTTAACTGGGTTTGGTGATAATGAAATACTAGCTTCAAATGCATTTTCATTAACTCCAAGAGTTACAGTACCATTAATATTAAAGGGCATATCTTGAGGAAAATCAGGAGCAGTTGCAGGGTTCCCTGTATCAAAAATATTTGCCCAACCTAAAACAGGAGGCGGAGTCACAGTTGTAGAAGCAATAGTGTTTTGCTTTGCATTCCAAGTCGCTAAACCTCTTGAACCGGGAATAGTAACTGGCGGAAGAAAAGAGCCTAAGGTTTCATTTATTGGGTGAATTTGATATACAATCCAATAGGTTCCCGCAGGTAAAGTAGCCGTAATGTTTCCTCTTAGTTTCCATATTTTTCTGGTTGTTCCTGTTGCAAGTGCTGCAGGCACAGCTGAATTAAAAATTCGATACATAAGTGCATCACTACTATTAGCAACATCCAGTACATTTGTTGTCATATTTCCAGCTACTGAAACTGCTCCTGGAACAGAAGGATCACTGTTGAAAATTTGAATTCTCAATATATCTTGAGGTAAACCAACTGCAGTAGTTGCTGTTTGATAAGCATACACTTCTACACTTGAAACATTCCATATTTGACCAGCCGGAACAGTGAAATCATCTGCTAATTGAAGATTATTTGTCCCCGCAGTGTTAAAAACAGCACCAAACCCAGCATTTGTGTTAGATTCAGTAGTGTTACCCGTAATATTTTGTACTTCACTCCAAGTATAACCTGCAGGCGCTGCAACTCCACTATTAGATGTAGCTCCAGTAGATAATGATCCATTTGTGTATATTTGTTGTGCATTAAGGGCTTGTGTACAAGCCAATACAAACAAACATCTTAAAGATAAAAAAGTAATTTTTTTGTTCATTTTGTTAGTTTTTTAAATTATTTATTGTAAAAGTAATACTATAATTTTTATATTTCACTTTTATAATTATTTAAATATACTTTAAACTTATAAATTATTAAACATTTACTCTATTATTCGAGTATCCTATGAACTAAAAAATAATTCATAAAAAAAACCATTTACAATTAAGCAAATGGTTTTTTATTATAATAAATTAAATTTTATTCTTTAATTACTTTAATAGTTTGTGTTTGATTATCTACAAAAGCTTTTACCATATAAGTTCCTGGAGCTAATTGTGACATATCTACTTGTGACTGTGTTGCATTGATTGCTTTAGCAATTACTTGTTGGCCTAATATATTGTACACTTCAACATTTGATATTTCTTTAGAATACGACAAGTTTAAAATTTCTTTAACCGGATTTGGGTAAGCTATAAATTTTTCATCTGAAAAAGTATTATTTGAAAGTGATGCATCATAAGCAGAAATAAGAAATGTTCCATCAACACCAGTTCCAAGACTATATCTCCATAAAGCAATTAATAATGTACTTCCTGGTGTTTGCCCTATTAAACTCAGCTTAGACATCAAATTTGCACCTTGATTATCATTACATCCAACAGAAGTTAAACCTGCACCACAAGTACCACCAGAATAAGCTACAATAACTGAATCTGTCAATCCACCATTAGCTTGAGCTTCAATAGTTATATTTCCAGATGCTGGAACAACAACAGAATACCAAACATCATTAACAACTGATGATTGACAAGATGGTGTAAAAGATACATTTGTTGTTGCATAAAGATTTGTAGAATTTAAAACATTATCAGCAAAAACTCCTCCTGGTGTTAATGCTATAGCTCCAGTACAATTATTATTTGAAGGTGGTGAGTTGTCATAAGCCGATATAATAAATGTTCCGTCAACACCTGTTCCAAGACTATATCTCCATAAAGAAATTAATAATGTACTTCCTGGTGTTTGACCTGTTAAACTTAGCTTAGACATCAAATTTGCACCTTGATTATCATTACAACCAATAGGTGTTAAAGTTGTACTACAAGTACCTGAGTAAGCCTCAATTACTGAATCTGTCAATCCACCATTGGCTTGAGCTTCAATCGTTATATTTCCCGATGTTGGAACAACAACAGAATACCAAACATCATTAACAATTGATGATTGACAAGCTGGTGTTAAACCTGCTGCTGTTGTTGCATAAAGATTTGTAGAAGTTAAAGGAAATGAAGAAAAGGCAATACCAGAAGTTAATGCAATAGCTCCAGAACAATTATTATTTGAAGGTGGTGGAGGTGTGTCATAAGCCGATATAATAAATGTTCCATCAACACCTGTTCCAAGACTATATCTCCATAAAGAAATTAATAATGTACTTCCTGGTGTTTGACCTGTTAAACTTAGCTTAGACATCAAATTTACACCTTGATTATCATTACACCCAACAGGTGTTAAAGTTGTACTACAAGTTCCTGAGTAAGCCGCAATTACTGAATCTGTCAATCCACCATTAGCTTGAGCTTCAATAGTTATATTTCCGGATGCCGGAACGACAACAGAATACCAAACATCATTACTAACTGATGATTGACAAGATGGAGTTAAACCTGCTGTTGTTGTTGCGTAAAGATTTGTAGAAGTTAATGGAAATGAAGAAAAAGTAACACCCGGAGTTAAAACAATAGCTCCAGAACAATTATTATTTGAAGGTGGTAGAGGTGTGTCATAAGCCGATATAATAAATGTTCCATCAACACCTGTACCAAGACTATATCTCCATAAAGCAATTAATAATGTGCTTCCTGGTGTTTGACCTGTTAAACTTAGCTTAGACATCAAATTTACACCTTGATTATCATTACACCCAACAGGTGTTAAAGTTGTACTACAAGTTCCTGAGTAAGCCGCAATTACTGAATCTGTCATTCCTCCATTAGCTTGAGCTTCAATAGTAATATTTCCAGATGCTGGAACTACAACAGAATACCAAACTTCATTAACACTGTTTGTTTGACAAGAAGGCACTAAGCCTGAAGTAGTTGTAGCACTAAGATTAGTGGAATTTAAAGGATTGGTAGCAAAAACAACCCCTGGTGTTAAAGCGATGGCTCCAGAACAATTGTCATTTGCAGGAGCAGCGCCAGTTACGGTACCATTAATAATAAATGGTAAATCTTGAGGAACATCTGGAGCTGTAGCCGCTGGATTACCTAAATCAATTATTGAGGTCCAAGCTGAAGTAACAACATTTAATGTTTTTGCATTCCATCCCGCTAATCCTCTATTTCCAACTACAGTAACATACGGTGTTAAACAAGTGCCGGTAACTAATGTAGAGTTCACTTGATAAACAACCCAATAGGTGCCAGGAGGAAGAGAAGCTGTTAAATTACCTCTAACTTTCCATATTTTTCTAGTAGTTACTGGCGCAAGTGTTACTGGAACTGACGAATTTGCAGTTCTGTACATCAAAGCATCTGAACTATTTGCAGCATCATATACATTAGTTGTCATATTACCAGCAACTGAAACGGCACCGGCTATAGATGGGTCGCTACTATATATTTGAACTCTCAATACATCAATTGGAGGAACAGTTCCTAAATAACCTGATTGATAACAAAAAAAGTCAAAACTAGTTGTATTCCATGTTGATCCGGCAGGCACAACAAAGTTGTCTGCTAATCGATAATTTAATGTTCCGGCCGGATTGTAATAACAGTTAGTACCTGTTGAAGCATTTGTTTCAGTTGTGTTTCCAACATTATTTTGTAATTCACTCCAAGTGTAACCTGCAGGAGCAGCAACTCCATTATTTGACGTAGCTCCAGTAGAAAGACCACCATTCGTGTAAATTTGTTGTGCATTAAGTACTTGCGTAAAAGCCAATACAAACAAAAATTTTAAAGCTAAAAGAGTAATTTTCTTATTCATTGTGTGTGTTTTTTAAATTGTTTGAAAACAAAAATAAGAATAAAACTCTAAAGTTTGCACTAAAAATCACTAAATTTAATTAAATGGTTAAAATGCTGAAAATTTTAGCATTACATCCTTAAATTAAAGGTGATTTTTCATTTTTAGTGACCTTGTTTTAAGTTATAAAAGTGGATTAGATAGTACTTAAAATTACTATTTAAACGCACAGGGTTAGCTGCTGAAAGCAGGGTTAGCTCGGTCCAACCTTTAAGCTCCGCTTTGATAATGCGGAAAAGGATGAAAAATAATTTAAAGCAAGCTTTATTATTTTTCATCCTTTTTCACATTCATTCGTGACCTCGGCAGGGTTCGAACCTGCAACCATCAGAGCCGAAATCTGATATTCTATCCAGTTGAACTACGAAGCCATTTTTTAGACTTCTTAGAAAGTTAGACCTTTTAGACTACTTAGATTTTAATCTAAATGGTCTAACTTTCTAAGAAGTCTAATAATCCAATATTAAACCAATAATTTTTTAACGATAGCCGAAATGGTTTTCCCTTCTCCTTTTCCGCCGATTTGAGCCGATGCCAATCCCATTACTTTTCCCATAGAAGCGATTCCGGATGCACCAGTTTCTGCAATAATCTTTGAAATGATAACTTCTATTTCTGCTTCTGATAATTGCGCTGGAAGGAATTTTTCGATGATGGCAATTTGCGCCAATTCGGGTTCAGCTAAATCGGGACGGTTTTGTGTCGTGAAAATCCCAGCACTGTCTTTACGCATTTTTACCAATCGCTGCAGGATTTTTATCTCATCTTCTTCTGATATTTCTGCTGCAGATCCTGTTGCAGTTTGTGCTAATAATAATTCTGATTTTACGGCGCGTAATGCTTCTAATGCTATGGTGTCTTTGGCACGCATTGCATTTTTGATTTCGTCCATTATTTGTGTTGATAAACTCATTTATAGATTGTTAGATTATTAGACTGTTAGACTTCTTAGACTGTTAGACCTTTTAGATTATTTTAGTTTTAATTGATCCTTAATTCAAAATTCATTGTTCGTTGTTCATCGGTTCAACATTCGCTTTTAAAGTCTGAATTATGAACAACGAATGTTCAATGTTGAATTGGTTCCCTAGCCCTGATGGAAATGGTCTCGTCCCAAAAGACGAGATGTGAAGTGAAAATTCATTTTTTTCTTGCTATAAAAAAGCGAACGTAGGAGCTCTTTTTATAGTTTAGAAAAAAGGATTTTCACAGCGCCAACTTGCAATGTACAGCAGGATTGGCTTCTCAACTTCATTGTACTGAATTCTAAAAAGCAATTGCAAATTTAGTGAAATTTTAGATTGCTTCGTACCTCGCAATGACAAAAAAATAACCCGAAAATTCTATAGAACTTTCGGGCTAAAAAAAAGCTTGGTTAGTTATTCTTAATCTACGTTATCGTGTAAGAAAGAATTGTTGGAACGCAATTGCATATCATCATTGCTGTCGGTTCCTAAAGACATTCTTGAATTGTTATTTTGATTTTGATTTTCTGTGATATCAACACCTAATCGCTTGTAGGCTGGCTCTTTTTCGAGTTCATCGACTTTAGACGGATTGTTGTGAAACTTGTAATTGAACTCTTTTAACTTCGATCTTCTTTCATCGGCGCGCACTTTTAAAATGTCTTCGATAGACATGTCTACTGGAGAAAAATCATCGGTATGTGTAGCGTAAACTGGCTGAGCAGGCTCGGCAACTTCTTTTAATGTGATGTCTAATTCGAAATCGATTGGTGCCACTGTAATTGGTTCTGGAGTTGTTTCAACTGGTTTTGAATTGATTAAATCATTCTCCATTTCCATGTATTCTTCGAGAGAATATTTAATGATTCCGTTTTCATTTAGCTCGGTAACAGGAACAAATTCGATTTGTTCGTTAACTTGTATATCACGAGTTGCATCCGATAAATCGAAAACGATTTTGTTTTTGTCTTCAATTGCCTCTGGTTTGACTAAAGGCAAATCGAATGAAAATGCAATTTGGTCTTCTTCTTTAGCTATAATTTGAGGTTCAACCACTTTAAGTTCATTTACTGTTGGCGTTGTAAATTGGAAATCGATGTCTTCTATTGGAGACACAATTTCGAAAGTAACGTCTAAGTTACGAATGAAATCATTCATGGCCACTAAATCGGTATCAATAGCTTTTGAAATGATTGGCGCAACAACTTCATCGTCGATTAATTCGAAAATTATTTTTTCTTCAGTTACTTCCGATTTGATTTCTAATGGCACTTCAATAACTTCCTCTGCTGCGACATCCATTAAAGATTCGAAAGAACTTATGGCTTTTGATGTTAAATCACGAACAATTTTTTGATCTTCTTCTAAAGAGTGGATTATTTTCTTTGGTTCTGTATTTACAATTTCATTTTGTTGTTCTACATTAAAACCTGTAGCAATAATCGTTACAGCAACTGATTCTCCTAATGATTCATCTTCGCCAACTCCCATAATGATGTTGGCATTGTGACCTGCTTCGGTTTGTATGTGGTCGTTGATTTCTCCGATTTCGTCTATAGTAATTTCACTTGAACCCGAAACGATAAGCAACAATACGTTTTTAGCTCCCGAAATTTTATTGTCATTTAATAGTGGCGAATCCAAAGCAGAAATGATAGCTTCTTTTGCTCTGTTTTCTCCCGTTGCAACTGCCGACCCCATGATAGCAGTTCCGCTGTTTGCCAAAACGGTTTTAGCGTCTTTTAAATCGATATTTTGCGTATAGTGATGTGTAATTACTTCGGCTATACCGCGAGAAGCCGTAGCCAACACTTCATCGGCTTTAGAGAAACCGGCTTTAAATCCGAGGTTCCCGTATACTTCTCTTAATTTATTATTGTTGATAACGATAAGCGAATCGACTTGTTTTCTTAATTTTTCAACTCCAAGTAACGCTTGTTCGATTCTTACTTTTCCTTCAAACTGAAAAGGAATAGTCACAATTCCAACCGTAAGAATATCGCGTTCTTTAGCCAATTGAGCAATTACCGGAGCTGCACCTGTACCTGTTCCACCACCCATTCCTGCGGTAATGAAAATCATTTTGGTATTGGTATCCAACATTTTTTCGATGTCGGCGATACTTTCGATGGCTGATTGCTGACCAACATCAGGGTTAGCACCAGCGCCAAGTCCTTCCGTTAAGCTAACACCTAACTGAATTTTATTGGGAACTGGACTGTTTTGCAATGCCTGTGAATCAGTATTACAAACAATAAAATCAACTCCTTTGATTCCTTGCTTAAACATGTGGTTGATTGCGTTACTACCGCCGCCTCCGACTCCTATTACTTTTATCACATTGGATTGGTTTTTAGGTAAATCAAATGAGATGTTTCCAAATTCTGAGTTGCTTATCATACTATTTTGGTTTTGTTTTATTCTGTATTCTTGTTTTGTCTTTGTTTTAATTATCACAAATTTTAAAACTTGCAATTTTCTTATCCGTCATCAATGCTGCAAACTGAACACTGATTACTGAACACTTTTTATTCTGCGTTATCTAAAAACTCCTTTATTTTGTCTACATATTTATCAAAAAATGATTTTCTGATTTTATTTTCTGTAGTCTCTGTTTCTAGTTCTTTTTGTTCTACTTCTAATACTATTTCTTTTGCTTCTTGTTGCGCGACAGCAGCTTCCACTATTGCTATTGGCTTTGGTTTTTCGATTGATGTATCGACCATTTCTAATTTGTAAGCACTGTACGTATTGTTAGCAATACTGTTCATCACTAATCCAACTGCAGTTGCGTACAACGGACTTGAAATCTCATCACTTGAATTTCCTGCTAAATGCTCGTTTGGATATCCAATTCGAGTGTCCATTCCTGTTATGTATTCAACCAATTGTTTGATGTGCAGCAATTGCGAACCTCCGCCAGTTAATACAATTCCGGCAATTAATTTTTTTCTCGGATCTTCGTGTCCGTATGATTTGATTTCAGCGTAAACCTGTTCGATAATTTCAACAACACGAGCGTGAATTATCTTTGACAAATTCTTTAATGAAATTTCTTTTGGATCTCTACCACGAAGTCCCGGAATAGAAACAATCTCATTGTCTTTATTTTCTCCCGGCCATGCAGAACCAAATTTTGTTTTTAATAATTCGGCTTGTTTTTCGATAATCGAACAGCCTTCTTTTATATCATCAGTGATTACATTTCCGCCGAAAGGAACTACTGCGGTGTGGCGAATGATTCCGTCTTTAAAAATTGCTAAATCGGTTGTTCCTCCACCGATATCAATTAAAGCGACACCAGCTTCTTTTTCTTCCTGACTTAAAACAGCGTCGGATGACGCTAATGGTTCTAATGTTAATCCCGATAATTCGATTCCAGAACTTTGAATGCATCTTCCTACATTTCGGATAGAAGACGCTTGTCCAACAACAACGTGGAAACTCGCTTCTAATCGTCCGCCGTACATTCCGATTGGTTCTTTGATTTCGGATTGTCCATCGATTTTAAATTCTTGTGGCAATACGTGGATGATTTCTTCTCCGGGTAACATCGCCAATTTATTTACTTGATCGATTAACAACTGAATATCATTTCCGCTAATCACTTCTTCGGGATTGCTTCTGCTGATGTAATCGGTATGTTGAATACTACGAATGTGTTGTCCGGCAATACCAACAACAACGTCGTTGATTTTGTATCCTGAATTTTCTTCCGCTTCACTTACTGCTTGTTGAATCGACTGAATGGTTTGGGTAATATTATTCACCACGCCACGGGCCACACCGAGACTTTTAGATTTTCCAACACCTAAAATTTCCAGTTTACCATACTCGTTTTTCTTGCCAATCATGGCAACGATTTTGGTTGTACCAATGTCTAATCCAACCGCAATATTTTCTTTTTCCATCATTTCCTTATTTAGTGCAAACCACTTGCTGCGTAAACATCAGATTTATTTTTTTGTATTTGTAAAGCGTACTGTCTAAAACTGCTTTTTGAAAAAAGGCCTTATAGTTTTTAAACTTCTTCTTCACGTATATTGCTTTTCCGAAATCAATCTCATAATCAAAGTTTCTATTTTTCATAATAAGCGACTCGTTGGGCAAAATTTGTACACCAATGATATTCTTTTTCAAAAAATCATCGTCATATATTATCCGAAATACATCGGCTAAATCTTTTCTGTTTTTTTTATTTATCCCCCCAGAAACAAGCAGAACTCTTGCTGTATTTATATCTGATAATGGCATTCTATTCCCTTCATAATCAATATAAAAAGATCCCTGATCATCCATCACTCTTGCAATTGGTGTTTTTTGTTTCACCACTGCTTTTAGAACTCCATCAACGCTAACAAACACTTCTGATTTCTCAATCATTTCTTGATTGTTGATAGAATTCTCCAATTTGTTCAAATCTACTTCAACTTTTGCGATGGTTTTTACATCTCTTTTATTTTCTATTAACAATTTATTAACCATTTCATTCTTCACAAAAAGGTTGTCTCCTTCGAGGAAAATCACCTCCGATTTGGTGAGTTTTCTACTATCATTTCGGTGGGTCGCAAAGGAATATAGAAATACTACTAACGCGAACATTAGCAATAATCTTATGATTGACCAGTTGAAAAACTTCATATTTTTTTCTTTTTTTTTATTTTGATAAAGCCCTCTTAATTGACGGAACTAATTCTCCGATATCACCAGCTCCAATGGTGACAATAACAGTCGCATTAGTTGAAAAAATTGTTGGAATCAGATTTTCCTTTGTTACTAACTTCTTATTTTTATTTTTCATTTTTGAAAGCAACCAACTCGACGTAATTCCTTCCATCGGTAATTCCCGTGCTGGATAAATATCCAACAATAAAATAGCATCAAAAGCATCCAAACTTTTAGCAAAATCATCGGCAAAATCTTTAGTTCTGCTAAACAAATGCGGTTGAAAAATCGCCAACACTTTTTGATTCGGATACAATTCTCTAACGGCTTGATGTACTGCATTTATTTCTGTTGGATGGTGCGCATAATCATCAATATAAACCAACTTATCTGTTTTTATTTGATAGGAAAATCGTCGCTGCACTCCTTTAAATGATGCTAAGGCCTTGGCGATGGAATTGGTTGGGGAACCAAAAGTTTTAGCCATCGCTAAAGCCATTAAAGCATTCATTAAATTATGATGTCCAGGTAAGCTGAATTCTATATTTTTTATTATTTCTGAAGGCGTTTGCACGTCAAAAACATAACTGCTGTTTTCGATTCTAATATTAAACGCTTTAAAAAGCCCACTAACCCCCAAAGGGGGAATTTGATTTTCAGAAATTTCAACTTCAATCCCTTCTAAAGGCAATCCTTTTGGGACAAACATTTTGGTTTTATCGGCTACTTTATCAGCAAATTCCCTAAAGGAATCTTCGATAGCGGCTGCGTCTCCATAAATATCCAAATGATCAGCATCCATAGAAGTGACGCAGGCAATATTGGGGTGTAAATGCAAGAACGAACGATCAAATTCATCGGCTTCAACAACCGTTACTGTTGTACCATTTCCTATTAAATTGGAGTTGTAGTTTTCAACAATTCCGCCAAGGAAAGCCGTTACATCGGCACCGCTTTCGTATAATATATGTCCGAGTATACTTGATGTTGTTGTTTTTCCGTGTGTTCCTGCTACGGCAAAACAGAAGGTGTCTTTTGTTATAATACCTAAAACTTCGGCGCGTTTTTTAATTACATACTCTCTTTCGATGAAATAATTCCACTCTGAATGGGATATTGGAACCGCTGGCGTTACAATGACCAACGTGTTTTCAACGTAAAAGCCAGTTGGAATTAAGCTAATGTTATCTTCAAAATGAATGTTCATTCCGCCAGCAATTAACTCGTTGGTGAGCATCGTTGGCGTTTTGTCATAACCTGAAACACTTTTCCCAATGTTTTGGAAATAACGTGCCAGAGCACTCATTCCGATGCCTCCGATTCCGATGAAATAGACGTTATGTATTTGGTTTAAGTTCATTTTTACCTCACCCCCAGCCCCTCTCCAAAGGAGAGGGGAGCCGAACCGACTAGTTGGGATTTATTTTATTAATTTAATTATTTGTTCAACAATATCTTTTGTGGCATTGGGTTTGGCTAATTTTTTTATGTTTTGACTTAAATTACTTTGCAAATTTTCGTCGTGAATTAAAACATTGAAAACGTTTTCGAATTTCTCATCCAATTCGCTTTCTTTTATTAGTAAAGCGCCATTCTTATCTACAATTGCTTTCGCATTTTTAGTTTGATGGTCTTCGGCAACGTTGGGTGATGGAATGAATAGTACTGGTTTTCCTACCAAACACAACTCTGAAACCGATGATGCTCCGGCTCTTGAAATGACAAAATCCGCAGCAGCGTATATCAAATCCATACGATCAATGAACGATACTACTTGAACATTTTCGACTTCCGAAAATTGCGTATAATCGGACATGTATAAATTACCACATTGCCAAATTATCTGTAAATTATGGTTACGTAAGAAATCAATTTCTTTTGCAATAAGTTGATTGATTCTTCTGGCGCCTAAGCTTCCACCAATTACCAGCAACGTTTTTTTATTGTCATCCAAATCGAAATAAGCGATCGCTTCATTTCTTTTAGAATCGATATCTAAAATGTCTTGGCGAACTGGATTTCCTGTAAGATTGATTTTTTTTTCAGGAAAGAATCGCTCTAAATTTTCATACGCCACACAAATAGCATTCGCTTTTTTGCTCAACAATTTATTTGTAATTCCGGGATAGGAATTTTGCTCCTGAATGACTGTTGGAATGTTTAAACTATTCGCCATTTGTAATAAGGGTCCACTTGCAAAACCCCCTGTTCCAATTACTACATCGGGCTGGAAGCTTTTAAGTATACTTCTTGATTTCCATAAACTGCTAACCAATTTGAATGGAAACATGGCATTTTGGAGTGTTATTTTTCTTTGAATACCGGCAATCCAAAGTCCTTCAATTTTGTATCCTGCTTGTGGTACTTTTTGCATTTCCATTTTGTCTTGCGCACCAACAAAAAGGAATTCGGCATTTGGGAAACGCAATTTTAATTCATTAGCAATGGCTATTGCAGGATAGATATGTCCTCCTGTCCCGCCACCGCTTAATATGAATTTATATGGTTTCATTTTGTTTTTGTTGCACAGAGATTCTCGGAGATTACACAGAGATTCACAGAGCGTTTTTATTTTTTATTTAAGACAGCATTCATTGGATTATCGGTAATCGAATAATCTTCTTCTTGAATTTCGTCTTCGTCTTCTTGTAATTGTTTATCGATGAGCTTTTGTAAAGCGTCTTCTCGTTTTTGCTTTTCATTTAATTCTTGGGCGATTTCTTCTTCTTTTTTGGTTACACTTAAAATGATTCCGAGTGCAATACACGTCATCCAAACTGAACTTCCTCCAGAACTTATTAGCGGTAATGTTTGTCCGGTAACAGGCAATAATTCGACGGCTACAGCCATGTTAATTAGTGCCTGAAAAATGATTGGAAATCCTAAACCTACAACAACTAATTTTCCGAAAAGGGAATTGGATTTATGTGCGGCGACGACAAATCGGAAGAGCAAAAGCAAGTAGATTCCCAAAACAGAAAACGCGCCTATTAATCCGTATTCTTCCACAATAATCGCGTAAATAAAATCGGAAGACGATTGTGGTAAAAAGTTTTTTTGAATGCTCTTTCCTGGTCCGAGTCCGTATATTCCGCCAGAAGCGATTGCGATTTTTGCTTTTTCAATTTGGTAATCGTCTTCACCTGGTTTGTTGCTTGTAAAACTATCAATACGGCTAATCCAAGTATCAACACGATTGGGAAACGCATCTGGAAACGCTTTTACAACAAGAATGAAAAACACCAAGGCGACTACTCCCGTTCCAAGAATAACCGCAATATATTTTAAGGGATATTTTCCAATAAAAGTTACCATAATTACCATAGCAAAAATCAATGCTGCGGTAGAAAAATTGGCTGGAAGAATTAATACTATTGTTATAAAAACAGGCAACCATAATTCGAATAACGATTGTTGAAATGTGGGTTTTTCTTCACGTGATTTGGATAAATACCGCGCTACAAAAACGTACAAAACAATAGCAGCAAACGTCGAAGTTTGAAAAGAAATTCTTATGAACGGAACTTGTATCCATCGACTGGCGTTGGCGCCATCTATCACAGAACCTTTGACTAAAGTATAGACCAATAAAATCCAGACAATGGGTAAGGCAATTCGCGATATTCCCCTGAAATAATGATACGGAATTTTATGTACCTGATAAATAATGAAAAATCCAATGAAGATATGTGCTAAATGTTTTATGAGATATGTAATGGCATTACCTGAACCATTTCTCATATAAGCCAAATTGCTACTGGCACTAAAAACAGGCATAAACGAAAACAAGGCTAAAAGAGCAACAAATGCCCAAATAACTTTATCTCCTTTTAAACTGTTTATTAGTTGTTTCATTCTTTGATTGAGGATTTTTAGATTAAGGATTTAAGGATTTTTAATTCCTAAATCCCAAATCATAATTCCAACATTTTATAAATTTTTTACTTCGTTTTTAAATTGGTTTCCTCTGTCTTCATAATTTTGAAACAAATCAAAACTGGCACATGCTGGCGAAAGAAGTACGGTGTCTCCTTTTTCGGCAATGTGTCTCGCAGTGTTTACCGCATCGTGCATGTTATCGACTTCAACCATCATGTCAACCACATTTCCAAAAGCGTCAACTATTTTTTTATTTTCAACACCAAGGCAAATTATTGCTTTTACTTTTTCATGTACCAAAGCCATTAATTCGCTGTAATCATTCCCTTTGTCAACACCACCGACAATCCAGACAGTAGGCGTAGTCATACTGTCGAGAGCAAAGAAAGTTGCATTTACATTCGTGGCTTTACTATCGTTGATGTAAAGTACATTTTGAATTTTTAGTACTTTCTCCAATCGATGTTCAACGCCTTGAAAATTAGACAGACTTTCGCGGATGGTTTCCTTTCTGATGCGCATTAACTGCGCTACAGAAGTGGCAGCCATTGCGTTTTTCATGTTGTGCTGTCCTTCTAATGCAATTTGTGATGTTTCCATCATAAATTCTTCTTGGTTGATGTTTAATTCCATGGTTTTGTTGTTTATAAATGCTCCGTTTTCCAACTTATTTGTTAAAGAAAAAGGAAGCAGTTTTGCTTTTGTTTTGTTGTTTTGTAACCAGTTTTTTATTGCCTCGTCGTCGGCATCGTAAATGAGGTAATCGTCCTCGGTTTGATTCATTGTAATTCTAAATTTTGCTGCGATATAATTGTCATAGTTATAATCATATCGGTCTAAATGGTCTGGACTAATGTTGGTAATAATAGCAATGTGTGGTTTGTAATTCACTATTCCGTCCAATTGAAAACTACTCAATTCCAACACGTATGAATCGAAATTTTCTTCAGCCACTTGCCATGCAAAACTCTTTCCGATGTTGCCTCCCAATCCTACATTTAATCCTCCCGATTTTAACAAATGGTAGGTTAACATGGTGGTGGTGGTTTTGCCATTACTTCCTGTAATTCCTATCGTAATTGCATTGGTAAACTGACAGGCAAATTCAATTTCTGAAATTACTGGAATCCCTTTTTTTAAAAGCTGTTTGATAATTGGCGCTTTATCTGGAATTCCCGGACTTTTCATTACGACATCGGCATTTAGAATTACTATTTCTGTATGCTTTTCGTCTTCCCATTCAATGTCATTATTTATAAGAACTTGTTTGTAATTGTCGTTTATTTTTCCGAAATCGGATACAAAGACATCGTATCCTTGCTTCTTTCCTAAAATGGCAGTTCCTACTCCACTTTCGCCTCCACCAAGAACTACTAATCGTTGCACTATCTTAATTTTAATGTTAC
>JANNCY010000134.1:0-18868 GCA_031387085.1 Flavobacteriales bacterium
CGTACCTTGCGTAGTATAAGTCAGCGGACTAACAGTTGTTGCTGTAATTGTTCCAGAACAGTTGTCTGTTGCTGTTGGTACAGTAGAAACCGTTACCGAACATTGTCCCGTTGCATTAGATAAAGAGCCTACATTGGCAACGGGAGCAGTTGTATCGCTAACAATTACCGTTTGATTTTGAGTAGACGAATTTCCATTTCCATCATCATATGTCCAAACAATGTTGAAAGTACCTTGCGTGTTATACGTTAATGAACTCGGAGTTGTTCCCGTGATTTGTCCGTAGCAAGCACTAGTAGCAGTTGGCGCAGTAACCGTTACCGTACATTGCCCCGTGGTATTAGATAAAGAACCAACATTTGGAGTAGGTGAAGTACAAGTTATGGTAAATGTTTGAGAAGAGGTATTAGTTAAATTACACGTGTTGTATACCGTTACGTTGGCAGTTCCAGCAGCAGCTATATCAGCAGCATTGATTGTTGCGGTCAATTGAGTAGCGCTTACAAAAGTAGTAGTTCTATTTGCGCCATTCCATCGCACTACCGATTCTCCATTTACAAAATTGCTTCCGTTTACCGTTAATGTAAATCCTCCCGAGTTCAACAGTTTAGATGTGGGTGAAATACTTGCATTTGTATAATTTGGTCTTACGGTAACTATAACTTCATCTCTATTACTTTTAACAGGAGCTAGTTTCCAATTAAAGAATTGGAAAAAGGTTCCTCCACTATTTCCAGTAATAGAAATAGCTCCACTTGTATAAGGATAGCTTATACTACCGCCACTTGTTACACATGTTAAATTTCCGCCTGAAATTTCTCTTGAAACTAAACGCAAGCCAGTGGCTACTGGTAAAAAGAAATCTAAAGCAATATCTTGACTACCTGATGCAGCTATCATAACCACTTTTGATTCGAGCATTGCACCAGCGCTGTTTTGCAATTCTACCAAAATTTGTCCTGCAGCTAATGGATTAATAGCAACCGATTTTAATTTCGTAGGGGTAGTACAATTAAAAACTAAATATTTGTTTTTAACATTTAAAGGTGTGGTAGAAGAACCAGTAACAGTTGCTGGTCCGACGTTAGCCAATGCAACTTCTCTTTCTACCCAATACGAAGTAGTTGTAGATAAACTTGGTATCGGGAAAGAAGTCCCAGTTCCTGAAGCTGTTGTAGCTGTTGGTGAACTGTACCATCTTATTGTTCCAGTTCCTGTTGCTGTTAATGATGCTCCAGTTTGATTTGTACAAATAGTGGTATCACTTGCTGTAGGAATTGCAGTAGTTGGCACCATAGTTACATTTAAATTTGTTGCAGCACCATTTGTAAGTGTAACCGAAATGGTTTGACTGACATAACCTGGAGCTTCAAATATCACATCATATGTACCGGCAGCTTGTACTTTGTGATAGTCCCCATAAGTAGCTGTAGTTTCTACCCAAGAACCCCATCCGTCTATTGAACTAATATACACTTTAGCATGAATTGGATACCCTGATTGATCGGTCACAACACCTTGCAATCCATAGGCAGCTTGTTTGATAAAGTTTAAGAGTGATTGTCTATTGTTTGTCCAGAATGTTGGTAAATCGATTGCTAACGGTGTTTTTGTTGCCGAAATTTCAACAGTTACTTCTTTATTATGATTGAAAAAGTTATTAAAATCTTGTCTTCCACCTTTAATAGTATACCAAATAGCACCATTTGTTGTACCAGGAAATTGACCAGTTCCATAAACATCATCCATATAGGAGTCAGTAAGATTGGCATTTTGCGCTAATTGTGCATACTCTTGTGAAGCATATCTGAAATAAGAATCATGTGGATGGATATTTACAACAGAAGCACCTTGTGCAGCAGTTGAAGTATCCCAAGGGAAATTAATTACCTCAGCGCCACCGTGATAATTTGCTGCAAGTACAAAATTCCTAGTTGCTTCAAAAGCCATAAAAGCTTGTGTTTCTGCTCTATAAGGTAATCCGTCAAAATGTAATCCACCAATTGCATCAGGATAATTTCTATTTAAATCGGTTCCATCCGAGTTGGCTCTTGTTGGCATTACCGCACCAAAAACATCGTTTCCTGCAGTTTTATAGGAACCATCTGGATTGGCTAAAGGACAAATAAAAATTTCGGTGCCGTTAACAAGATTGGTAATTTCTGAAATTGTACCATAATTGGTTAACAATTCGTTTATTAAATGTAACATGGTTGGATAACCAGTAATTTCATCTCCATGCATGGATGAAGTATAAAAGAATTCTGGTTCTGTTTCATCTGTGACAGCATTATCAGAAATTTTTAAAACATACAACTTTCTTCCAAGTGCTGTCGTCCCAATTTCTTGCAAAGTGCACAAACTTGGATAGGTCGCTGCCCAATATTGCATTTTTGCAACATATTCAGAATATTTTGGATACGCATCCCAAGTGTTATCCCAAGCATTTGTAGCTCTATTAGAACTAGCGAGAAATCCTTCAGGAAGTTCATTATTTTCTTTAGTTACCTGAAAAGCCAATCCGTATGTTAAAAATTTTTGAAATTGTGCTGAATTTGCATAAGCCTCAACTTCTAATTCATCTTGATTAACGTGTTTGTGACTAACAGATAGCAGCTGATTTAATTCTTGAAACTGTGTTTTAGAGTTGGCTTTAAAGGTTAATATAACTTCTCCTCTTTCTCTAAGATATTGATTAGCTCTTTCTAAGTCACTATTTTTTTGTGCAAACGAAATGCTTGTTAAAAAAATGGTCATCAAGAATGCATAAGTAAATTTTTTCATATTGGGTTAGATTTGGAATAACAAACCTAAATAATACTTTGAAGTTCACAAAATATTTTATCGATAAAATACATATAATATCGATAAAAAGCATTAATATTATTAAATAATAAATTTATTCTTACAAATAATAATAATTAAATTTTAAATTTAAGATTGATGCTAATCGACAAAAGAGGAAGAAGTATCACCAAACATTTTTTTATTTATTAGTATTGGCAATTGTAGCGCATTAAATAAAAAAATCCCAAAGAAATTTCTTTGGGATTTTGTAGCGAGAGGGAGATTTGAACTCCCGACCTCAGGGTTATGAATCCTGCGCTCTAACCGACTGAGCTACCTCGCCATATTCGGTTTCTATGCTTCTTCAATGCGGGTGCAAATATAAAACTAATATTAGAGCAAGCAAATATTAAACTAAAAAAAAATAAATTTTATAAAGGCATTGTTTTAAATAAAAATTATATATTTCGACAAAATTATTTATATGTCAGAAAAAGTACGCTACGAAATTGAGTTTCCTATAAATTCTTCTCCACAGCTATTATATCAATACATTTCTACTCCATCTGGATTACAAGAGTGGTTTGCAAAAACCGTAAACTCTCGTGGTGAATTTTTTACTTTTGAATGGGATGATACTGAAGAAAATGCCCGTCTATCATCAAAAAAAACCGGCGAAAAAGTAAAGTTTAAATGGATTGATGAAAATAAACATGACACTGAATATTACTTTGAATTGCGCATTTTGGAAGATGAAATTACTAAAGATGTTTCTTTAATGGTAGTTGATTTTGCAATAGAAGATGAAATAGACGAATCGAAACTATTATGGGAAAATCAAATATCCGATTTAAAACACGTCATAGGTTCTATTTAAAATCTTTTTTAATTTATATTTGTCCCGTTTAAATCGGGACTTTTTTATGATAAATTATAACGGTAAATTACTTTCTTCAGTAACCGAAATTACTACTAATAACAGAGGTTTTTTATACGGAGATGCTGTCTTTGAAACCTTTAAATTTGCAAACAATACCATTTTATTTCTAGAAGATCATTATTTTCGTCTGATGGCATCGATGCGAATTGTAAGAATGGAAATTCCGATGCATTTTACGATGGAATATCTCGAGGAACAACTACTTGAATTAGTAAATGCAGCTGAGATTAAGTCTGCCGCCAGAATACGAATGACAGTGTATCGAAATGAGGGTGGATTGTATTTTCCAAAAACGAAATCGGTTTCTTTTGTAATTCAAATTTCTCCTTTACCAAATCAATTGTATTCCATTAATAAAGATTCCTATGAGGTTGATTTATTCAAGGATTTTGTGATTACAAAACAGTTGTTATCGACCATCAAGACCACCAATAAAATGATAAATATTGTCGGAAGTATCTATGCCAATGAGAATAGTTTGCAAAACTGTTTGCTATTAAATAATGAAAAAAACGTTGTTGAAGCGTTAAATGGAAATGTTTTCATGCTCTTAAATTCGAAATTAATTACGCCACCAATTAGTGATGGTTGCCTTAACGGAATTATGAGAAAGCAAGTTTTAGAAATTGCAAAAAAGATGGAAACTATCGAAGTAGTAGAGGAATCCATTTCTCCTTTTGATTTACAAAAGGCTGATGAATTATTTATTACCAATGTAATTACCGGAATTCAACCGATTACAAAATACCGTAAAAAAGAATTTGCTGCTCTTTTTTCCGAAGAAATAACAAGCAAATTAAATGCATTAATTTAAAGTTGGATTTTCAGGAGCATTCGACCAAATAATGTATTCACCACCCAGTTCCATTATTTTTTCTTTCCAAAAATGAACCGACGATTTTTCTAAAATTCCATTTTCATAGGTGTTTTTAGAAAGTATCCACGAATTAGATTGCAACTCACTTTCCAATTGATTAGCACTCCATCCCGAATAACCTAAGAAAAATCGAATATTTTCTTTATTGATTTTACCTTCATTAATTAAGTCTTTGGTTAAATCAAAGTCGCCACCCCAAAAAATACCATTGGAAATCTCTATACTATTGGTTATAAGTTCGGGTACAGTATGAATAAAATATAAATTATCTTGCTCCACGGGACCGCCATTGTAGACTTCAAAAGAAGTATTGATTTCTGGAATTAAATCATTAATAGTATACTCTAATGGTTTATTAAGGATAAATCCAACAGAACCTTCATGGTTATGATCGGCCAATAAAATTACAGATCTATTAAAAGACATATCACCAATTACGGTAGGTTCAGCAATTAATAGTAATCCTTTTTCTATTTTTTCTGAAGTCATAATAGCACAATTTTTTATTAAAAGTATAAAAAAAGAAAGCAAAAACAAATAGTCAAAAAAAAATCATCCTGAAAGCATCAGGATGATTTATTTATATCACAATAAAATTGGATTAGTTTACAGAACTATCTAAGTCTGCACCAGCTTTAAATTTCACTACATTTTTCGCAGCAATTTTAATAGTTTTTCCAGTTTGTGGGTTTCTTCCATCTCTAGCAGCTCTTTTAGAAACTGACCAAGATCCAAAACCTACTAATGAAACTCTTCCACCTTTTTTCAAAGTTTTTCCTACGTTACCTAAAAACGATTCTAATGCCAATTTAGCAGCAGCTTTTGTAATTCCTGCATCAGCAGCAATAGCATCAATTAATTCTGATTTGTTCATAATAATAGTTTGTTAATTGTTGGTTAAACATTTTTTTGTTAATCAAAACAAATTTAATAGAAAATACCCACTACACAAGCGTTTAGCGATATTTTTAACTTTTTTGTTGATAACTCATATTTTTTGTTGATAAAAAGCACTTTTTTGCGGTTATTTTCGTTGTAATTGTACTGTTTATATGGCTTTACAACGCAATTGCTATTTCCGAAAACACCATTCCGTTGAGTAATTCCTTTGTTGTAATTCTTTTTTTTCCTGGAAATTGCAAAGAAAGGATTTCAATAAATCCGTCTTTAACAGCAATTTTTAATTCTTTTTTTGTTGTAATAAGTTTACCGATTTTTAAATCATGAGTTTCTAAATGTACTTTGGCTTCGTATATTTTTACACTCCATTCTACTTCTCCCTCTTTCATAAAACACCAAGCGCTTGGATATGGAGATAAACCACGAATTAAATTATAAATTTCTATTCCCGATTTACTCCAATCAATTTTGCAATTGTCTTTGTTGAGTTTGTGTGCTGTTTTTAAACTGCTTGTTTCTTTTTGAATTGTTGTAGTTGCATTTCCATTTTCGATTAACGCTAAAGTTTCTACTACAGCGTCACTTCCAATAACCATTAATCTATCGTGTAAATCGCCTGCATTTTCTTCCAATGTTATCGGAGTTTCTTTACTCAAAATCATTGCGCCGGTGTCGATTTTATCATCAATAAAAAAAGTAGTGACTCCGGTTTTGGTATCTCCATTAATAATCGCCCAGTTAATGGGAGCCGCGCCCCTGTAATTAGGAAGTCGCGATGCATGTAAATTAAAAGTCCCATAAAAAGGCATTTTCCAAACAACTTCGGGCAACATTCTAAAAGCAACCACTACCTGAAGGTTGCCATTTAGACTTCTCAATTCCTCCAAAAAAGAATCGCCTTTTAAATTGGTAGGTTGTAACAGTTTTAAATCATTAGCCAAAGCATATTCTTTCACAGCCGAATATTTTATCTTTTGTCCACGACCTGCTGGTTTGTCAGCAGCTGTAATTACACCCACTACATTATAATCGTGTTTCAGAATTGCATCTAAAATACCAACTGCAAATTCGGGCGTTCCCATAAAAACGATGCGTAACTTTTCCATTATTTTTTAAGCGAATAAAGATTATTTGGTTTGATGTTAATCGTATTGTTTTCCATCAAATGCTGTAGCACAAAGATAACATCGTCTTTGTCATATTGGGTTAATTTTTGAATATCTCTCGAATTTAATTCTTGCTTTGAAAGTAATGCAATGATTTTTTCAGACAACATAGCCACATCTTTTTTGCTGTTGGATTGTGAAATGCAGTACGAGCAAATGCCACAATCATCGCTAACGATTTCACCAAAATACCGTAACAGCAATTTGTTTTTACAATTGTACTTATCTTTAATATAATGTAAAACGGCTTGCAATTGTTGCGTTTTTAATTGGTTTTGCGCTTCAAGATATTTCGAAACCCTGTTGATAGTTCTGTCGTCTTCGCGGATTTCATTAAAAGTAATCGTCGCATCATTATTTTTTGCGGTGTAATCAATGATTTCTTTTTCTTTTAATTTTTGCAAAAGTGTGAGTACTTTCTTTTCATCGGAATTGGATTTTTTAGCAATTAAACTTAAATTAAAAGCCGTTTTCATATCGTAAATTCCAGGATAGGTTCTCAAAATAGTTAACATAATTTCTTCATCTGAAATATTCAAACTCATGTAGCGAATGACTTCCTTAGACGGAATGATAAACTGTATCGAAATTTTTTCTGAAAATTCTTGCGATAGAGAAATAATTCCTTGACGGTCTAAAAATTGAATGGCATTATACACTTTCAAAGTCGGCAAATTGTATTTTATGCAAAACTGATTCAAATTAAAACTAAATTGTTCGTCGATGCCTTCTCCGTAGGCAATCTGAAAGAAATTACACAGTTTTACAAATACCAAATTCAAAAAGGCTTTATCGGGCAATACATTCAAAAATTGTCCTTCTGCATGAACAATGTCGGAAGGATTGGTCACTAAAATGGCAAATGCTTTTTCGCCATTTCTTCCTGCTCGACCTGCTTCTTGATAATAATTTTCTAGATTTTGTGGAATGTGTAAATGAATGACGGTTTTCACATTGGCTTTGTCAATTCCCATTCCGAAGGCATTGGTCGCCACCATGACTTGCACCTTTTCGTCCATCCAAAGGTTCATTGATTTCTCTTTTTCTTTCGAGGATAATCCTCCATGATAAAACGTTGCGGTAAATCCTAAAGTTTCCAATTGAGAAACCGTAATCGTGCACGATTTTCTATTTGTTACATATATAATTGTAGGATTTGGATTTTTTCTCAAAATCTGTTCTATTAGGAACAATTTATCTTCTGCCTCAAAAACCATATAAGCCAAATTTTCTCTAGCAAATGATTTGGTAAAAACCGCCGGATTGTCCAATTGTAATTGTACCAAAAGATCGTCTTGTACTTTTTTGGTTGCCGATGCGGTTAAAGCCAAAAAAGGTACTTTAGGAAAATACTCTTTTAATTTTGCTATTTTTAAATACGCCGGTCGAAAATCGTGACCCCATTGCGAAACACAGTGTGCTTCATCAACTGCAATAAGATTTATAGGAAGATTTTTTATGCGTTCTAAAATCCAGTCGTTTTGAAGACGCTCTGGTGAAAGGTATAAAAACTTGTAATTTCCGTATTGGCAATTGTCGAGTAAATCGATGATTTCTTCCTGATGGATTCCTCCTGTTAATGCTATGGCTTTGATGTCTTTGCTTTGCAGATTTTGGACTTGGTCTTTCATTAACGCCACTAACGGTGAAATCACCAAACAAATGCCGTCCATCATCATTGCTGGTACTTGAAAGCAAATCGATTTTCCGCCGCCAGTTGGCATCAAACCAAAGGTGTCTTTACCTGATAAAATGGAATTGATTATTTCCTCTTGCGGCGTTCGAAACGTATCGTGTTTCCAGTATTTTTGAAGAATTTCTAATGGCTTGGACATTGCTTTTTGGTTGTCAGTTGTCGTTATCAGTTGTCTGTTATTGAATTGTGATTACAAAGATAAATATAGTAAAAAATGGGAACTCTTTAAAGTTGATTTAAGATGAACACAATGCGTTCTTCTACAGTTCCGGTTGGCACTTCAATTAAACTATAACCGTATTTTTGATAGGTTTCTTTAAGATGATCAAAAATTAGTTTGGCTTGCTCGAAGTTTTCATAACGTGCTTCATCACTTTCGTAAATGGCTTCCCATGGCGGAAGTACAAAGACCGTAGTGTAATTATGTTCTTTACAAGCTTGATCAAAAAAAGCAGGATAACTATCGCCAATGTAATGCATGTACGCTAATATATCGGGAATGCCACGGTCTAAAAAAGCAATTTCGGCGTGGTCGATAATGGCACTTTGGAATTGTTTTTTTCTACCTTCTAAAAGTAATTCGCTAAACAGCAATGGCTTTTCGAGAAACAATTGTTCGATGCCTTGTTTCTTTGCTTCGAGTGTTATTTGACGCGAAATTTCGGGAAAACACGAATAACCCTGTTCGATAAGTCCATCGATGATAGTGGTTTTCCCAGTTCCTGGACCGCCCGTAATAACTACAAGTTCTTTCTTCAAGATTTTTGAAATAAGGGTCAAATTTATTGAAAGTAATTTGATAATGGAAGAGGTTTTGAAAATTTCTTCAGGGCCAAGGGGTAAGAAACAGTCCAGTGGACTGTTTAACTTCGTTCAGTTCGGCTGCGCCTCGGGTTAGCGAAGGAGCCAGGTGGTGCGGGGGAATTACGCCTTGTCTAGCCCCGATTGAACGGATAGCTTGTGAGGAACGAACAACTATAAGTGAAAGCGGGACTGCTTGTGTTGCGAAATCGGAAATAGCTGCTTCAAAAAAATCCTAAATCCTAATTCGCAATTCATAAATCTAAAATTGTATATTTGCTTTTATTTTTAAATTTCCAATGGATAAGAAGACGGAAGAATTTTATATACGTTTAAAAGAAGAATTGGCAAATACTTCGGAATGGCCAAGTGAATATTTATACAAATTTATTGTTCCAACCAATTCTAAAAAGATTGAAGAAGTAGAGAATACTTTTGACAATATGGGAGCCGTAATTAAAACGCACAAATCGAAAGCCGGAAAATACACGAGTATTTCAGTCAATGTAATGATGGAAAGTCCAGAATTAGTGGTTGAAAAATACATCGAAGTTTCTAATATAGAAGGCATAATTTCACTATAATGGTACCAAAATACATCAAAGAAAATGCAAATGACACGGTTCAGTATTTAGAATACAATGCCGAGCGTCCGCATTTAATTATTCCGGAATACGGCCGACATTTGCAAAAATTGATCGATCAAGCAAAGGTTCTCGAAAGTAAGAAAGAGCGCAACAAAGCGGCAAAATACATCATTCAGGTAATGGGAAGTTTGAATCCACATTTGCGTGACGTTCCCGATTTTCAGCATAAATTGTGGGATCAGATTTTTATCATGTCCGATTTTAAATTGGATGTAGATTCACCTTATCCTATTCCGACTCGCGAAGTAATTAACTTGAAACCGGATACTTTGGAGTATCCTCAAAAAAATCCGAAATACCGATTTTACGGTAACAACATCAAGTACATGATTGATGTAGCGAACAGTTGGGAAGAAGGCGAAATGAAAAATGCTTTGGTGAAAGTAATCGCCAATCACATGAAAAAATCGTATCTAAGTTGGAATAAAGATACCGTTACCGATGTGGTGATATTTGAACATCTTTACGAATTATCAAAAGGAAAACTCAATTTATTGCAAAGCACAGAAGAATTATTGAACACTAACGATTTGATGCGTACCAATAAAAAAGTATCCAACAAAAACTTACCACAAGGAATGAAACCAAAAATCGTTTCTAAAGCCGGTAAGAAACCTTTTGTGAAAAACAATAATAATCCAAATAAGTAACTGAGCAGCTGAGTAGCTGAGTGCCTGAGATTCTATGAAACTCAAAAGCTCAGTTACTCAGTTACTCAGCAACTCAGTAACTCAAAAAACATGGGAACTTTTAAAATAGAAGGCGGCATCCAACTTAAAGGCGATGTAACTCCGCAAGGAGCAAAAAATGAAGCGTTACAAATATTATGTGCTGTGCTTTTGACTCCAGATAGAGTAACAATAAACAATATTCCAGATATAATCGACGTCAATAAATTGATAACGTTGCTTGGAAATTTAGGTGTAAAAATTCAAAAAAACGGACCAGGTTCTGTCACATTTCAATCGGATGATGTAAATGTAGGTTATCTTGAAACTGAAGCTTTCAAAAAAGAAGGTGGTTCGCTTCGTGGTTCTATTATGATTGTGGGTCCGCTATTAGCGCGTTTTGGCAAAGGATACATTCCGAAACCTGGAGGCGATAAAATTGGAAGACGTAGATTGGATACGCATTTTGAAGGATTTATAAATCTTGGAGCCAAATTCCGTTACGAAAGAGAAGACCATTTTTATGGTGTTGAAAATAAAGGTCGATTAAAAGGAGCATTCATGTTATTGGACGAAGCATCGGTAACAGGAACGGCCAATATTGTTATGGCGGCGGTTTTAGCCGAAGGAAAAACTACTATTTACAATGCAGCTTGCGAACCGTATTTGCAACAGTTGTGTAAAATGTTGAATTCTATGGGCGCCAAAATCACTGGAGTTGGTTCTAATTTGTTAGTGATTGAAGGAGTTGAAAGTTTGGGCGGTTGCGAGCACCGTATTCTTCCGGATATGATTGAGATTGGAAGTTGGATTGGACTTGCAGCGATGACTAAAAGTGAAATCACTATTAAGAATGTAAGTTGGGATAACCTTGGTGTAATTCCGAATGTGTTTCGAAAACTCGGAATCACTTTGGAACGACGAGGTGATGATATTTACATTCCGTCTCATACCAAAGGTTATGAAGTAAAAACCGATATTGACGGTTCTATTCTGACCATTGCTGATGCACCATGGCCGGGATTTACACCTGATTTATTGAGTATTATATTAGTAGTGGCAACGCAAGCCAATGGTGATGTATTGATTCATCAAAAGATGTTTGAAAGCCGTCTTTTCTTTGTCGATAAATTGATAGATATGGGAGCCAAAATCATGTTATGCGATCCGCACAGAGCAGTGGTTATGGGACATAATTTTAAATCACAATTGAAAGCTACAATAATGAGTTCGCCAGATATTCGTGCCGGAATTTCGTTATTGATTGCGGCACTTTCTGCAAAAGGAACTTCAACTATCCAAAACATTGAACAAATTGACAGAGGTTACGAAAGAATCGATGAACGATTGAGGGCTTTGGGAGCGAATATTGTGAGAGTTTAATTAAATATTAAATTATGAAAAAAATAGTTATTTTATTAGCGGTTGTTTGTTTTTCAATTTCCTTTTACGGACAAGAAACGCCTTCAGAAATAAAATCAAAAGTTGTTTTCGGAGTAAAAGCGGGTGTCAATTTAATCAATACAAAAACAGATGATGGAAATTCAAATATTGGTATTGGATATCAAGTTGGGGCGACGTTGAATATACCTATTTCATCAAAATTTTCCTTTCAACCCGAATTGTTGTTGCAGGTTGTGAATTCTAAATATGAATATTATACTGTCTATTCAAACGGGAATGTGCGTGAAGAAGTAAAAAATAAAAACACCTTTTTACAATTGCCATTGAACTTTAATTATGCTATTTCTAGAAAGGTTGCTATCGAATTAGGACCAAATATTGGGTACATAGTTGGCTATAAGCAAACTGTTGAAAGAACCACAAATATAGATGGAATAGTAATGGTTTCAGAAAGAAATTCAACCGAAATAGATGGAAATAAAATTATTTTTAGTGCCAATTTAGGAGCCAATTATAATATTACAGATGCCATTTATACAGGATTACGATACACACTTTTTATAAGTAAATACCAAACCGCAGATGCTACTTTGAATAACAGTTTGTTCAGTTTGTCGTTGGGTTATAATTTTAAATAATATAGTATAGCATTCAAAAAAAATCCAAATCCTATTGTTTTGACTATGGGATTTGGATTTTTTAATTCATGTTTATGGAAACATACATCATCATTTTACTTTGTATTGCTGCGTTTTTCGCCGGATTTGTCGATGCCATTGTTGGCGGTGGCGGATTAATTCAAACACCCATTGCGATGATATTGCTTCCCAATTTTGCGGTTTCCACATTAATTGGATCGTTGAAAATTCCGGCGTTTAGCGGAACCAGTTTTGCTGCTTATCAGTATTTGAAAGAAGTGAAGATGAACTGGAAATTACTTTCCATAATGGCAGGGATTGCCTTTTGTGCTGCTTTTTTGGGTTCCAATTTACTGACTTTGGTTAGTAATGATTTTATGAAACCGTTACTCTTATTGGTGTTAGTAGCATTGGCGATTTATACGTTTACTAAAAAAGATTTCGGACAACATAAAGTCAAAGTTTTATCCCATAATAAGCAACTTTTATATGCTATTATGATGAGTATTTGCATCGGATTTTACGACGGATTTATCGGTCCCGGAACAGGAAGTTTCCTCGTTTTCGGATTTGTAATCGTTTTGGGATTTGATTTTCTCCACGCTTCAGCGAATGCTAAAATGGTGAACTTGGCGACCAACTTCGGATCAATTTGTTTGTTTGTTTTAAAAGGAAAAATAATATGGGCAATAGCGATCCCGATGGCGATTTGTAACGCTTTTGGCGGTTGGATAGGAGCGAAGCTAGCTATTAAAAAAGGAAACGGATTTATCAGGGTTTTCTTTTTGGTTGTCGTTGTCGGAACGTTGATTCGGTTTGGATATGATGTGTTTTTTAAGTAAGAAAATCATTTTTTGTCATTCCGACGAAGGAGGAATCTCAACAAACTTGATTAACAATCGGAGATTCCTCCTTCGTCGGAATGACAAGATGGTGCATTAACTTAAATCTACTCAATAATATTCAAAAACTTTATTCCAAAAACCACAGCATCGCCTAAATAACCACCTTGATAGGAACGCACATAATCCACACGTAAGAATTTCAATTTTCCAAAACCTAAATTGTCCAAACCAATAGTAAATTCCTGATACGGTTTTCTATCGGGAGCTGCCAAATTGTGGAATCCCAAAACCAATTGCGATTGCAATTTATTAAGCAACGGAATTTTATTGGTAAAATAGCCTTTATCATTATGTTCGATATGCGTTTCAAAATAACTATCATTGGTACTTGCCGAATAATAAGGTAAATTATTAAAGACATTCGTATAATTTCCGCCGCCAGAAACATGCGTTTGGTTGCCGTTAAAATGTTTGAAATCAACAAAAGATATGTTGTCGGCATTAAAGAATTTCCCGCCTTTAAAATTCATTTCCATTAACCCTTTATTACCCAATGTAAGATCATAGGTAACTCGAGCAGAAAGTAAATCGTATTCATATTTTTTCTCATTGGAAGCAAACGCTTTTTCATAACCTAAATACACACTAGGATAATCATCATTCGGAATATTAAATTTTCCATCAGGACGCGTCCAATATTGTTGACCAAAATTGATTTTTGCCAGCAAAGCCACTTTTGCTAAATTGTGTTTTTCAAATGCTGGATTGACGAAATCATAAGGTAGAAGCGGATTATTGGAAGTATATATGTCATCCGTTTTTATTGCAGTATGATAAGCGTGATTGAACAACGGTTTTCTTTCCGAATATTCTGCATTGATGTTGAGGTTGAATCCGTTTATGATTTCGCGACCAAAATTCACATTGGCAAAATTCTTTTCATACAGTTTCATAAAATTATTTTTAAAAAACAACGTACTCGTCGAATTTACATTATCGGAAATGGGATTGTTGGGATTGAATTGATTGATTGAACTTCCACCAAAAATAGCTAGTGTACTGTTGTTTTGATTGTTAAATTTACGACTATAATAAACATTGGCTCGTAGTTTATTTTCTGAAAAGCCATAATCAAAACGAGTTCCTATAGAAGTATAGGCTCTTTTATCTTCATCGCGATACAAATACGAAAAACCAATTTGTGTTTTCCAACCTTGAACAGTATTAAAAGCGGTATTTCGTATCGGACCATCGTATTTTAACATGTATTTTTTGAATGAATTCGTGTACGAATAGCCGAAAATCACATCAGTAATGCTGAATTTATTTTTCTTTACATCAATAGAATCAAGGTATTTTTGCGATTTCTTTTTTGTTTGCAGTTCGTCTTTTTTAGAATAATCCGAACTTTCTTCTTCGGTTAGCGGAACAGGTCTGATGGTATTCCAAAAACTATCTTCTTTCTTATTGGCATTTTCTTCGAATTTCAACACTTCATTGGAAAATGTTTTCTTTTCAAATTTCTCTGGAAATTCAAAATTGGAAAACACATAATAAAAACGTCCGTTCATTTTTAAACTTAAAATACTCGCTTCAAAATCGATGGTTTGGTTGTTTTTTATCCAAATCTTATTATTGTTGTTGTAACTGTAATTTTGTTTTAAGACCAGTGTATTCAATGCAGGCGTTTGCATTTGGTTTCCCTTTATGGATAAATCGACAGCGTAAATTGCCCAACTATCGTCGACAATATAAATAAATCCTTCCATCACTGGTTCGCTCATACGCTTTGGAGTAACCTTAATTTTATTTATAACTTGATTGTTTTCATCAGCAAAGGAACCTTCAAATTTGTATTTGTAATAGTTAAAAGCACCTTCAGCAATTGGCGAAACCACATTCACATTAAATTCGATGTAGTTTTCATAAAAATCAAAATTCGCGGATGCGGCGTTGTTAAAACTAAATCCGTTATCGTTACCACTGACTTTAGAAGCCACAATGACTTCTTTCATTTTATCTGGTTTTTGAAAACTGATTCTTGAAACGGTTTCCGACAAGTATAAAATACCGCTTCGAGTGGAATCGATAATATCATCAAACATGTCAATCTTTTGTCCGAGTATTTTTTTAGGTAAATCTTTGACTCTAAAAATCCCTCTCGAATAAAAATCGGCGGTGTATCTTGCCGTTTTTTTGGAATTATCTTTTCGATTGGCAATTGCTTTTCTAATAATATCGTTGGCGGGATTTTCTTTTTTTGAAATGACTACTTCGTTCAATTCGATGTTTTCTTCAGAAAGTGAAACATCAATTGTGGTTGGAAATTTTTCTATTTGGATAACTTCTTTATGTGTTTTAAATCCTAAATATTGGTATAGAATAGTATAGCTTCCTGCCTTTTTTACATTCAATTCGTAGTTGCCTTGTTCGTTGGATGTGGTGCTTATATAGGTGTCTTTTACGTAGATATTAGCAAACGCAATCGGATTTCCTTTATCGTCTTTTATAGTTCCTTTTATTTGTGCGAACTGCGAAAGAGATAAGAATAAGAATAGTAAGGTAATGATGTTTTTCATTTGGTTTTTTAGTTTGATTACACAGAGCGCACGGAGCAAAGCACGGAGTTACACTGAGGTTATTTTTGATATGATTGATTTTATAATTGATGTTTTTTATTTGCACAGAGCACACTGAGATTATTTTTATTTTAACCCGTTGGGTGTAATCACAAAATATAATTTAATAACTACAGATTTGTCATTCCGAGGAACGAGGAATCTCATCCAGTAATTGTAATTATGAGATTCCTCGTTCCTCGGAATGACAAAATCAATAAAGACTACTTATAGTATACTATAACTTCTATCGCTAAAACTAATTACACCCAACGGGTTTTTATTTTACTATTATTTTATTATACAAAAAGTACATAATGATTAATAGACCTCTGTGCCTCACTCTGTGCGCTCTGTGCAACAAAAACTTAAAACTATAAAAATGATGCTATTGCCAATTCATAACTCTTCAATCCAAAACCGATAATAACTCCTTTTGCATTCGGAGAAATATAGGATTGATGTCGAAACGTTTCTCTTGAAAAGGTATTTGAAATATGGACTTCAATTACCGGAGTTGCAATCGCTTTAACAGCATCACCAATACCAATGGATGTATGTGTGTATGCTGCTGCATTTAGAATGATACCATCATAACTAAAACCTACTTCTTGTAGTTTGTCAATTAATTCGCCTTCTATATTACTTTGATAATAATCCAATTCAACTGTTGGAAACTTCAATTTTAATCCCAATAAGTAATTCTCAAAAGTTTCCTTGCCATAAACTTCTGGTTCTCTTTTTCCAAGAAGGTTTAGATTAGGGCCATTAATAATAATGATTTTCATGGTGCAATTGTTTTTACTTCGTACTGATCGACTTAAAGGTCTCGAGTCAGTAAAAATAAATAAACCACCTCTAAAAATAAAAATGTTTTTGAAAAGATTGTGAATAAATTACATTTTGTTGGATGTAAGAAGGTTTTTCGAATAGGTATTTATGAGGTCTACTTAAAAATCAGTATTTTTTCTAACTATTTATTTTTTCTGTAAAGCCCTTATTATTGTGAAATAAGAAGATTAACGCTATCTTCTTAACATTATGTTAACAAAATAATGTTTGTCAGGTCAATAAAACAAGGCATTGTTAATAAATATGTTAATAACTATGATTTTTATTTTGGTGGAGTGAAAATTAACATTTTATCTTTGTGGCATTAATTTTAAACAAAACAAACATGAAAAAAATTATTTTTACAGTAGCGGCAATTTTTGCATTTGGATTTGCAAATGCCCAAGACAAAAAAGAAAATTCTGGTATGGGTTTCGCTAAAGGTGATCTTTTTATTACAGGTGCATTTAATGTTTCTGGTACTAATAACAAGAACAATGATGTGAAAACTAATCATTTTGAAATTGCTCCTCAAGTTAATTTCTTTTTAACTAATAACATCTCTTTGGGTGCTATGATTTCTTACACATCTGATAAAGCTGAAAATGCTACTACAGATACGCAAGATGATTCTACAATTGCATTTGGTTTAGCGGGTAGATATTATTTTACTCCAGCTTCTCAATTTTCAGTATTTGCTGAATTGGCCGCTGAGTATAGTTCAACTACTGACAATTTAGCTGTTCCAGAATTTAAAGTAAATGCTTTTGGTGTTGCTTTAGCTCCAGGTATCAACTACCACTTATCTAACCATTGGTCAGTAGAAGCTAAATGGGCTGTATTAGGTTTTGCTTCTGCAAAAGCAGATGTTACTGGTGCAGAAAATGTTACTGCTTTTGAATTCGGTGCTGATTTGAGAGATTTATCTATCGGTTTGAACTACAAATTCTAATAATTCACGTTATTGATATATAGAAAACCCCGCTATTGCGGGGTTTTTTTGTTATATGAAAAATAGTACAAATTTTAATTGTTTTTCTCAATAACAGTGTTACCTTTGCACCGTTAAATTTTAAACAAACAAAAACATGAAAAAAGTATTATTTACAGCAATTGCTGTTTTTGGTTTTGCATTTGCTAATGCACAATCACATCAAAAAGGAACAATACAAGTAAACGTAATGGGTGGTTTTTTAACTGGATCGGCTACTTTCAAAGATGATGCTCCAGGATCTACAGATGAAAAATACACAACAACAGGTGGTCAGTTTGGAGCTAATTTCCAATACGGAATTGCTGAAAGTTTCAGTATCGGTATTGGTCTAGAAGGTGGAACTATTGTTCTTACTCCAAAAGATTACAACTCTTATTATGGTACTAATCCTTCTTTGAATTCATTTAAAGTAAACTTTTCAGGTAGATATTATTTCTTAAACAAAGAAAAATTTAATATCTACGGTGGTCCATCTATTGGTTACACAACTGCTAAAGATGATACGGTATATGGTTTTGGTGGATTTGGTTTTGATCAAGAAACTAAATACAATGGTATAAACTATGGTGTTAATGCTGGTGGTAACTATTTCTTCACTAATACTGTAGGAGTAATTGTTAACTTAGGATATGAAGGAAGTAGCTTGAAAGGAACAACTACATATTCTGATGGTTCACCAGACGATACTGGTAAATTGGCAATGGGTGGTTTTAAAGCTATGGCTGGTCTTGCTTTAAAATTCTAATTCAATAATTTATTGTATTTCTTAAACCCCGTTTTTACGGGGTTTTTTTATTTTAAAAAATTCATTTTTTGTTATTAATGTAAACTGCACTACTTTTGTTTCGAATTAATAATACATATCATGAAAAATTTTCTAATTACTACACTCGCTATTTTTGGTTTTGTAACTACCAATGCACAATCAAACATAAAAGGAATCATGCATGCTAATGCCATGGCTGGAGTTTTAACAGGTTCTGCAAAAACTGAAGATGATGGAACTGGAGTAAGTTATAAATACAACGTTACAGGCTCGAATTTCGGAGCGCAATT
>JANNCY010000084.1:0-1803 GCA_031387085.1 Flavobacteriales bacterium
AACCGCATTAGTATTGGTGTTGAACTATTTCAGGAGTCGTTACGTCGATAGAAACATAATCGCCAGTTTGATCTTTTTAGTATTGATTTCCGGATTTTCTTTCTCTGTAAATTACGTTTTCAATAACGTTTTTAAACAACATCATCGCGACCGTTTTAATATTTTACTCGGACGTGAAGTCGATATGAAAGGCATCGGATACAACACCAATCAATCGGAAATTGCTGTAGGTTCTGGTGGATTTTTCGGAAAAGGCTATCTCGAAGGGACACAAACCAAAGGTGGTTTTGTTCCCGAACAACATACCGATTATATCTTCACCACCGTTGGTGAAGAATGGGGATTTTTAGGATGTTTATTGGTAATCGGACTCTTTGTCGGACTCATATTACGAATTATTTATCTCGCAGAACGACAGAAAACCAAGTTCAGCCGAGTCTACGGCTACTGCGTCGCGGGCATATTATTCATCCATTTCTTCGTGAATATTGCGATGGTTTTGGGAATTTTTCCAACCATCGGTGTGCCGCTTCCGTTCTTTTCGTATGGCGGTTCCGGACTCTGGGGATTCACCATTTTGCTGTTTATTTTCTTAAAAATGGATGCGAATAAAGTGAATGAGTGGTAGTCATTGCGAGAGTAACGCAGTAAAACGAAGCAAACTGTTGCTATTTCTGCATTTGTTTGTAGCTATTTGCTTCGCCTGTTCGCTCTTTTAGGAGCTCGGGTCCAGCACTCCATTCCAAAAATTTTAAGCAACTCTCTTTTTTGAAAAAAGTAAAAAAAGCTTCTGTTGTCGCTTTTTGCTTTAACAAAAATCAGTTCGTTGCTCTAAAATTGTTTTCCATTAAGGTCTGGGCTAGTAAAACTCCAACTTTTATAATCGCTACTTTTCTCCAAACGGGCTTCTATAGCATCATCCAACTTCGGGGAAAAGTCAATTCCAGTTCGGCGTTCAATTTCATCTACAGGAACCACAAATTCATATAAAGGTTTCTGACTATCAGTAGCCGGAACTAAAAATCCAATCATGCGATATTTACCATTATCCTCATCCAAAATCACTTTATAAAAATAGTTGGGAACTGCTACATTTTCTTTTCCAATGGTAGCCAATCCGTTTTCTAAAACGCCACCAGTAACAACATAAACACCGTCGTATTTGGTTGCCCAATAACGGACTTTTTGTTCCAGCCGATTCCAAACTCCATCATTAAAATCGTGCTTTTGTGGCGAAATATTAGACGTTAAGAACGTTTCTTTAAAAGCACTTTTAGAGAATTTTCTGTCACCAGCCGGGCAAAGATGTCCTTTATCAAAACCCGATCGTTTGTAATTTCGCCAATCTGCCGAACCTGTTTTTACTTCATTGTCTTCTATAAAAAAAGGACGAGCAAAATTAGCATTTGAAATTTCATTCGCCTTTAATTCATACGCTACCCATTCGGCTTGTTCGTATTTCTCAACATATGACAAGGTGTAGTTATTGTGAACGATTATCTGGTGTGTTGTTGATGTTGGCAAAAAATCGAATGCCTTTTTATTCTGCGTTAATGAATCGGAAGTGTTTTCATTACTTTCAAATTCCGTATTCTTTACATTGCACGAAGCAAAAAATACTGTAATCATCAAAAAGCAAATGGTTATATCAGTAAAAATTTTATTCATAATTCTACGCTTTATTTTTAAAATAGTATTTTGGAACAGAATTTGTAACGCCCGCAAAGATAAAATAGAAATCCATTAATTTTAAAATCCTTTTACATGAAAATTAAACTACTACTTACTGCGCTTTTTATAGCC
>JANNCY010000118.1:0-5385 GCA_031387085.1 Flavobacteriales bacterium
GACCGCAAGTCAAACATTCCATTACGGGAGAAAATCCCCTACGGTTTTGAAACAAAATTATTTGCTCTCCTAATGAAAGTGCTTCTGTAATCGCATCGATTAATGTGTTACTGAAATGTCCGTTCATTCTCTTGCGGAAATAACAGTCTTTCAAATCAACCAATTCAACTTCGGGCAAAGCCACATTTCCGAAACGTTCCTTCAATGTGACTAATCCAAACTTTCCTGATTGTGCATTAAAAAAGGTTTCTATACTTGGCGTTGCCGACCCTAAAAGTACTTTGGCTCCGCCCAGTTCGGCTTTAGCTTCGCTCTGTTCGCCTGTGGCTCGGGTGCCTCGGGTGGCTTGGTGCGATTGTGCTAAAACGATGGCAGCATCACGAGCATGATATCGTGGCGCTGGATCTTGTTGTTTGAACGTCTGCTCGTGCTCTTCATCAATAATTAGCAATCCTAAATTAGAAAACGGTAAAAACAAAGCCGACCTTGCTCCTATTACGATTTTGGCTTTATCGGAGTTTTGCAGCACTTGATTCCAAACTTCCACTCTTTCATTATTGGAATATTTTGAATGAAAAACCGCTACCTGATTCCCAAAGTACTGAGTCAATCGAGAAACTAATTGCGTTGTTAAAGCAATTTCCGGTAATAAATACAACACTTGTTTGTTGTTTTTTAAGTGGTCTTCAATGAGTTTGATGTAGACTTCTGTTTTTCCGCTCGAAGTCACGCCATGCAACAGACAAACTTCTTTTTCAGCAAACGAATGATTGATTTCCTGAAATGCGTTTTGCTGTGCGGAACTGAGTTGTAGATTGGTTTCTATTTTATTTTTGTCAAAATTGACACGATCTTCTTGAATGTAATATGCTGTGAAAATTTCTTTATCCACTAATGCTTTTACAATAGCTGCTGAAGTTTGAGCTTTTTCGACTAATTGTTTTACAGAAATGGCTTTTTTAAACTGTGCTTGCAATTGAAAATAATTCAAAAGCAATTCCTTTTGTTTAGCTCCTTTTAAACTGTCGAGCAAAGCAATTAAATTTTCTTCCGAAGTGTAATTTTCATGTAATCTGATGTATCTCGTGAGTTTCGGTTTGTATTCCTCTTGAACTTCTTCTTGTAATGACAGTATGTTTTTTTCAATCATTTTTTGGATAATCGGAAACACATTCTTTTTGTTCAGAATAGCCATTACATCGTGTATCTTCAATGAACTTTGATGCTGTAGCGCTTCATACAGAAGAAACTCGTCGTCCGTTAACTGCGTTTCATCCACGAAAGTGTCGTTCGTCTTAACAATCAATGTTTCACTTTCCAACAAAAAAGCAGAAGGTAAAGCCATTCGGTACACATCGCCAATGGCACACATATAATACGATGCAATCCAATACCAATGATTGATTTGGAGTTCATTTACAATTGGTTTTTCATCTAGTATTTCATGAATTTCTTTGGCTTCGCATAATGTGGGCGGATTTTGATGTAAATTGACCACTAAGGCAGTATATATCTTGTTTTTTCCAAACGGAACCATTACACGCATTCCTTTTTTGATGTAATGAAATTCGGCTTCGGAAATACTATACGTAAAGGTTTTTGGTAGCGAAAGTGGCAAGATGGCTTCGATGAAAAACATGCTTCGATTTATGTGTTGTGAGTTGTGGATAAACTATTTTTTTATGCGATACCAGTATTGGGTTCTACCTAACAAAGGTACGCCAATGTATCCACGTACTTTTAATTTGTCTTTTTCTTCCAATTTGAGATAACATTTGTAGTATCTCCCGATTTTAGGATCTACGACTTTTCCGCCATTGTATTCGTCTCCATCTTTTCTCAGACCTCTAATAATTATTAATCCGACATAAGGTTTGTCTTTGTCATCGCCCGAACAAAGTGTACATTTTTTATTTCGGTTTTCGTTTTCAAAAATTTCTACAATCCGAGCATAAAAGACACCGCTTCTCTCAAAAATTTCGACAATTCCTTTTTCTTTTCCGGAAAGGTCGTCTATGGTTTTCCACCTTCCCAAAATGGATTGTGACAAACCAAATTGTGAAATCAATAGAATAGCAATACAACACCAATAACGTTTAAAGTCGGCACTCATTAAAATTGTTTTATGCTTATACAAATGTAACTTTTTTATACCTACCAGGTTTCTAAAATTTGTCAGGTTTAATTCGATTGTGTTTCTAATTCTTTTGCTTTATCTCGTTTTAATTTCTGAATAATCGCGTTGAGTTCAAATCCCAATAGCAAAATCATACAGTTAATCCAAATGTAAAACATGATAACAAGCAGTGTTCCGATAGAACCATAAAGTTGATTGTATTTTGAAAATCGAACGACCCATATTCCGAAAAAATAAGACGACAGAATAATCAAAATTGTAGTAAAAACTGAGCCAATTGATATTAAAGGACGTTTACCTCCATCGTGCTTTATTCCGAATTTAAACAATATCGAAGTGGTAATCAAAATCATTAAAATAACAAAAATATACCTTCCCATTTCGATTAATGGAATGTTATCGGAAAGTACATCCTGTATTTTTGTTTTCTGAATAAAAACTTCAAAAACAACTATGGTAGCAATGGTAATCAGTAATAAAAGAGATAATAACAGTGATATACCTAACGACACAAAATACTGATGAAAATACTTTCGTTTTAAAATAATGTGTTGTGAGTTTTCAAATCCGCCTAAAATCGCATTCACACCATTCGTCATCAAAAAAATCGACATGATAAAACCAGTAGAAATCAAACTGTCGTAGCTATTGTGAAGTATGTCATTGATGATTTTATAAATAGCATCATACGTATTTGGCGGAACGCCTTCTTGGACAAATCCGAGAAAATCTTCCTGAAATCCTTGTATCGGAATGTACGGAATCAAATTCAGAATGAATAACGTAAAAGGAAACAACGCCATGAAAAAACTGAATGCAATGGCCGCGGCTCGGTAGGTTAGCGCTCCTTCCATAATTCCGATAACGTACAATTCTATTAAATCATACAACGACAATCCATACAACCAAGGCAATTTGACGCTATGGACAAGTGCAATGAAATGTCGTATTACAGGGAAATTCTTTATACTTTTTTCTTTCGTCATTTTTATGTACTTGGCACTTTGTATAGTGTACTTTTAAATCGCCTTCAAACTCAAATCCATATTATAAACCGAATGGGTCAATGCGCCAGAAGAAATAAAATTCACACCACAATCTGCGTAGGCTCTAATAGTGTTTTCATTAATATTTCCCGATGATTCCGTTAGGCATTTATCTCCAATCATCGCAACGGCTATACGTGTGTCGTCAAAATTAAAATTATCGATCAAGATGCGGTAAACACCTTCGTTTTGCAAAATTTCTTTAATTTCATTAAGATTTCTGGCTTCGACAATGATTTTTAAATCGAGTTTGTTTTCTTTTAAAAAAGCTTTGGTTTTATTTATCGCTTGTGTAATCCCACCCGCAAAATCATTGTGATTATCTTTCAGCATAATCATATCATACAAAGCAAACCGATGGTTTTCGCCACCGCCAATTTTGACTGCCCATTTTTCACAAGCACGGAAACCTGGCGTTGTTTTGCGGGTATCTAAAATTTTGGTTTTGGTTCCTTCTAATAAACAAACGTATTTATTTGTTTTTGTTGCAATAGCACTCATACGTTGCATCGAATTGAGGACCAATCGCTCTGCTTTTAATATCGATTGGGAACTTCCCGAAACGTGAAAAACAATATCACCATATTTGACAGTTTCGCCATCATTAATGAATGTTGCTACTTTTAAATCGGCATCAACATACTGAAAAATCCTTTTAGCGAAGGCAACACCTGCAATTATTCCGTTGTCTTTAACTAAGAGTTTTGCTTTACCAGTGGCGCTTTTCGGTATACAAGCTAGTGAAGAATAATCACCCGGACCAATATCTTCACGAATCGCATTTTTAATAATTAATTGAAGTTCATTTTGAAATTGTGCTTCTGAAATCATGCTGTTGAATTGAATGGCTAATGTAAAAAAAATTAGAGACTGTTTCAAAACTATTTAACTATCTTTGATTGACCAACCAAAACTAAACATGAAAAAACGTAATAAAATTGCATTTGTAGCTGTCATGCTAATGATTGCTACTGTTAATTATTCTAGAATTAGTGGAACTGAAACCATTAGACCCATTCACTTTTTATCTATTTTTGCCATTGGACTCATCTCAGGAATATTACTAAAATTGGTTATTGAAGCTTATAAAAATAGGAAGTCAAATCAATAATTTAATTCAGGGAAATGAACATCAAGTTACTCGCCATTGGCAAAACCGACAACAAAGCACTGCAAACTTTAATTGACGATTACACCAAACGTTTGTCGTTTTATATTAAGTTTGATTTGGAGATTATTCCCGATGTAAAAAACGTCAAAAACCTTTCTGAAATCCAACAAAAAGAAAAAGAAGGCGAATTAATTTTGTCCAAAATTTCTTCTACCGACCAATTAATTTTGCTCGATGAAAACGGAACTACTTTTTCGAGTATTGGATTTTCCGATTATTTGCAAAAAAAAATGAATGCTGGAATTAAAACACTGGTTTTTGTTATCGGCGGGCCTTACGGATTTAGTGACGAATTGTATAAAAAAGCAAAAGGAAAAATTTCGTTGTCCGAAATGACTTTCTCACATCAAATGGTGCGATTGTTTGTTATTGAACAAATGTATCGCGGATTTACAATTTTGAAAAACGAACCGTATCATCATCAGTAGAGTTTCTCAAATAATTGCACGCATTCTGCCGCTGCTGCCACATCGTGAACGCGAAGGATTTTGGCTCCTTTCATCAGCGCGATCGTATTTAGTGAAGTAGTGCCGTTTAAAGCCATTTCGGATGTAATTTCTAAAGTTTTATAAATCATCGATTTTCTAGAAACACCAACTAACAAAGGAAGTTCAAGCATTTGAAACAATTCTAATTTATTCAGTACTTCAAAATTTTGTTCGATGGTTTTGGCAAATCCGAAACCGGGATCGAGAAGCAAATCATTAATTCCGAAACTTCTGGCAAGCGCTACTTTTTCTGAAAAATAAAAGAGCATTTCTTTTACAATATTGTCATATTGTGCTAATGATTGCATGGTTTGCGGATTGCCTTTCATGTGCATCATAATGTATGGAACCTGAAGCTTCGCCACTGATTGCATCATGTTTTCATCCAAACTTCCCGCAGCGATATCGTTAATCATTGCAGCTCCGTTGTCGACACTTTGTTTGGCCACTTCACTTCGGAAAGTATCAATAGAAATAATCGCTTGCGGAAATTCTTTAATTATTTTTTGAATTGACGGAATAACTCGTTGTAATTCTATTTCC
>JANNCY010000155.1:0-18331 GCA_031387085.1 Flavobacteriales bacterium
TGGAATTTTATTTTGATTTACAAAAGTACAAAAGTAGTAGTTTTGTTGTAGAGTTATGTGAAAGGAAAGATAAATGTTTTTACCCAGTTTTGTCATTGCTTCGCCAGTTCGGACAATAATGTCCTCGTGCCCGACGAAGGAGGAATCGCATCAAGTAATTTTGATTATGAGATTCCTCCTTCGTCGGAATGACAAAATAAATGAGAAATAGTATCTTTGTAGCTTCTAACTACACCATCATGACAACTAAAATATTAATCATTGGAGCTTGTGGCCAAATAGGAACGGAACTAACTACCAAGTTACGAAGTATTTATGGAAACGATAATGTTATCGCCTCCGACATTCGAAAACTCAACACTGATATCGTCAACAACGGAATTTTCGAAGTCGTAAATGCTTTAGATTACAATCAGATTGAGCATTTAATTGAGCAGTATCAAATTACAGATGTGTATTTGATGGCCGCTTTGTTATCCGCTACAGCTGAAAAAAACCCAGCATTTGCTTGGGATTTGAATATGAATTCGTTGTTTCACGTTTTGAATCTGGCGAAGGCAAAAAAGATAAAAAAAATCTTTTGGCCTTCGAGTATTGCGGTTTTCGGACCCACAACTCCAAGAGAAAATACACCTCAATATACGATAATGGAGCCGACAACAGTATACGGAATCTCCAAACAAACAGGTGAAAGATGGTGTGAATATTACCATCATCAGTACGGTGTTGATGTGCGCAGTATTCGCTATCCTGGTTTGATTAGCTGGACAACCGAACCTGGCGGAGGTACCACCGATTATGCTGTCGATATTTATCACAAAGCGTTGAAAAGTGGGACGTATGAATGTTTCCTTTCCTCAGACACGAAGTTGCCAATGATGTATATGGATGATGCCATTCGTGCCACTGTAGAAATCATGCAAGCTGATACGGATGCAATTAAAATTCGTTCCTCATACAACTTAGCGGGAATTAGTTTTACGCCAGATGAAATTGCCGCTGAAATTAAAAAGCACCTACCTAATTTTACCATATCCTATAAACCCGATTTTCGTCAGAAGATTGCCGACAGTTGGCCTGCCAGTATCGACGATGCTGAAGCCAGAACTGATTGGGGTTGGAAACACGAATTTGAAATGGATTCGATGACCGATGTAATGTTGGAAAATTTACGCTAGTTATAAGCTTAATTTACCGGCTGAAAACTTTGACTAACGACTATTTTTTCAACCTACCAATCAAAGTATCTTCAATAGATGATTTTATTTTTATCACTTCATCAGAATTGTCATTCGGTATGGTCATCGAAAGTACGTAGTGTTTAATTTTCCAAACGCCTTTTTCTTTTTCTACAACACCCGATCCTCGGCAAATCTTCATTTGGGTATTTAATAACTCATCAAACCAAGCAGTTTTGCCATCCTTAGAGAAATAAATATGGCGTTCTAAAGGTGTAAAACTCCATGCTTTTCCATTGTCGAAATACGGTTTTGAATACGCTTGAAATGCTTTTTTATTCCAGTTTTCAGTTGCATCGGTGCCAATGAAAATTGCATCCTCTGCCATAGCATTGAAATAATCATTAAAATTGACATTGGCTGCCGCTCGATGCCAATTATCTAATAAAAGGTGGATTTGCTCAACGGACTTATCCTGAGCATTTGCTGTTATACTACTCACTAAAAGCAGTACAAAAAGTTGTGTTTTTTTACTCATCGTTTGTTTTAAATTTTGGAATTCGTGAATCTTCGATTTCATGGTAAAAGTTTTAACGTTGTTCTGTTCGTCCTTATGACCTCGGGTGATAAAAATACAAAAAAAGTTTTAAGTTTTGGAACTTATCCCATGTTGAGATACATCCATTCTAATTTTTTTCACCACATAAGGCACATAAGATAAGAAAGTCACAAAAGTGTTGTCTTATATTTCCTTATGTAGTTAACTTTAAAATTTCTCTCCGTGTTGTGACAAGTCCAATCCCAATTGTTCAGATTCTTCTGTAACCCGAATCGGAATAATTAAATTGGTTAATTTGAAAAGTAAATAAGCACCTCCGAAAGTAAACACAGAAACCAAAAGCAATGCTTGAATGTGATGTGCAAAAACCGACCAACCACCGTGAAGTAAGCTAGCGTTGTCCCCTTGGGCAAAGATGGCGGTGAGTAACATTCCCATGATACCGCCAACGCCATGACAGGCAAATACATCTAAAGTATCATCGATTTCTTTTAGCTTTTTCCAATACACCATTTTGTTGGAAACGATGGCACCAATAAATCCAAAGAAAATACTTTGCGGTATCGTAACATAACCTGCAGATGGCGTAATAACAACCAAACCTACAACTGCTCCAATACAAGCACCAAGTGCTGATACTTTTCTTCCGTTTATCCGGTCAAAAAACACCCAACTCATCATAGACGAAGCCGAGGCAATTGTGGTGGTCGCAAATGCCATAGCTGCGGTTGCATTGGCTGCTAATGCGGAACCTGCATTGAATCCGAACCAACCAAACCACAACAGTCCCGTTCCCAAAAGCACAAACGGAATATTGGTCGGAATGTGCTCGCTGTTTTTACGTTTTCCTAAAACGATGACTCCTGCCAATGCTGCAAAACCAGCACTCATATGGACAACTGTTCCGCCTGCAAAATCTTTTACCCCAAAGTAACTCCCTAAGAGTCCGTTGGGATGCCAAATCATGTGACACAACGGTGCATAAATAAACAATGAGAACAGACAAATAAACAATAAAAAAGAAATAAACCGAATGCGTTCCGCAAGAGCACCTGTAATAATTGCAGGTGTTATTACTGCGAATTTCATTTGAAAAAGGGCAAAAAGTATAAAGGGAATGGATGTTCCAAGTTTACTATGTGGCAACATTTCTACTTGGTCAAAAAAGGCGAAATCGAACGGATTTCCTATGATACCGTAATGCAAACCATTGATGGTTATTCCAATCGGACTTCCGAAAGACAGACTAAAACCAACGGTAACCCAAAGTAAACTAATCACTCCGAGGCAAATAAAACTTTTGAACATGGTAGAAATGACATTCTTTTTTCCGACCATACCGCCGTAGAAAAAGGAAAGTCCAGGTGTCATCAACAAAACCAAACAAGAAGCAGTTAAAAGCCAAGCCACATCGGCAACGTTGATGCTATTGGCATCATTAAAACCATTTCCTAAACTGGCAGAATGATGTTTCCAAAACAAACTGGTAATGGCAATTATGGCTATGCAAACAAAGGCAGCAATCCAACGTTTTTCGAGTTTCATTTTTATTTTTTTAGTTACCCCTATTTCTTATAGGGTAAAAATAAAAAATATTTAAAATTTAGAATTAAATGCTGTCTGAATTTTAGGGTGTAGTTTTAATTTTTATTAATTAATTGATTTTGTGTTGATTTTTATGTTGGATTATTGATTTGGGGTGTGTTATTTGGTGATTTTGTATTTAACCGTAAAGGACGCAAAGTGATTACGCAAGGAACGCAAAGAAAAATAAACTACTACAACTTAGCAACTCACAAAGTCTTCCCAACTTTTCCAATCCCAATATTGTAAAGACTACCTTGTACATTAGCTTGTCAAATCGAGTGAATTGTATAGAATGGAAGTGAGTTTTGAAACCTTGATTACGAGTTATATTTCAAACAAAGTCGGCATCTCGGAAGGTTTTTTGAGCGATGAATTGTGCGAACAATTGAAAAGTAATTTGCTCGCCTTGAACAGCGAACATCAACTGCAAATGGCTGGCATTGGTAACGATGCAAAAAAGATTCACAACGAGCTGATTCGCAACGACAAAATATATTGGCTCGACAAAAACAATAACAATACTTTTGAAAACGAATTTTTTGCCAAAATGGATGCGTTTGTAGCCTACTTAAACGAAACGTGTTACGTCAACATTAAAAGCTACGAATTTCATTATTCGTTGTATGAAACAGGAAGTTTTTACCGCTCGCACTTTGACCAATTTGAAGACGATTCCAAAAGGCAATTCTCGATGATTAGCTACCTCAACGCCAATTGGCAAACTTCCGATGGTGGCGAACTTTTAATTTACCAAAAGAACAACAACCAAAGTATTGCTCCAACGCAAGGCAAAACGGTGTTTTTTAAAAGTGATGAATTAGAACATGAAGTTTTGGTGACGAATGAAAGGAGAATGAGCATTTGTGGATGGTTGAAGAGGTAGTCACGGATTGGAAATCCGCGCTTTCTGATTTTAAAATATGGAAAGCCATATAGTTACATTTCTTTTTTAAATCCCAAAAAAATCCCAATTTCAAAAACCTATCCAAAAAACAATTATATTTGAAATCACAAAAAATCAAAAATTTCTATGAAAAATATTTTAAGCTTACTCGTTTTAGCAACATTACTATTTACCTCGTGTAAAAAAGAAGAAACCACCGAGGCGGCTCCACCCGAAGAATCCACTACTGATACAACCGCAATTGTAACCGATAGTTCGGTAACTCCAAATACGGTTTCAGTGCCACAAGCTGGTGCAGATGCCAATTCGGTAATGTACAATCAACCAACTACTGGGAACGCCGTATCAGCAGTACCAACACCTCCGCCAACTCAAACCGTAGCAAAAGGAATGAATCCTGCTCATGGCCAACCGGGTCACCGTTGCGATATTGAAGTGGGTATGCCATTAAACTCTCCTCCTGGAAAACCAAAAACACCACAAACTCCATCTCAAACAGTTACTCAATCAACTACGGTTACACCCGCAATGCTAAACCAAGCTACTACTTCTACTCCAGCTGCTCCAACAACTCCAGTAGTTACAGCTCCTGGTATGAATCCACCACACGGACAAGAAGGTCATGATTGTGCAGTTGCAGTAGGTGCTCCTTTACCTAAAAAATAGAAAGCCAATACATAAAAAAAGTCCGACGTTATTGTCGGACTTTTTGATTTATTATACTTCTTAGATTACCAAATCTTCACTCGTTTATCGGGTGCTAAATACAATTTCTCTGTTGGTTTGATATCGAATGCTTCATAAAACTCAGGCACATTGCGAACTACTCCATTGATACGAAATTTCCCAGGCGAATGCGGGTCGTTGGCCACTTGACTGCGCAATGCTTCATCGCGGCTTTTATCTTGAAACACTTGTCCCCAACCTAAAAATACACGTTGAATTCCGGTATAGCCATCCATTTTCGGAGCTTCTTTTCCGTTCAAAGTCATTTTATACGCTTTGATTGCAATACTCAATCCACCTAAATCGCCAATGTTTTCTCCTAATGTAAAGGCCCCATTCAAATTCAAATCAGGGAAAACCTGAAACCCAGTATATTGATCTACTAAAGCGGTTGTTTTTGCTTTGAAGGCGGTTAAATCTGCTGGAGTCCACCAATTTTTCATAACTCCATCGCCATCAAAAGTACTTCCTTGATCGTCAAAACCGTGACCGATTTCGTGACCGATTACACCACCAATTCCGCCATAATTTACAGCATCGTCTGCATCTAAATTAAAGAAAGGCGGTTGTAAAATAGCAGCCGGAAAAACAATTTCGTTCAACGACGGATTGTAATACGCGTTTACCGTTTGTGGCGTCATTCCCCATTCGGTTCTGTCCACTGGTTTACCCAATTTGGCAAGGTTGCGATTGTACTCATATTCAGTAGCTCTTTCACTGTTTCCGTACAAATCATTTTTTACTATTTTCAATGTCGAATAGTCTCTCCATTTGTCTGGATACCCAATTTTAATCATGAATTTATCGACCTTTTTGAGTGCTTCTTTCTTCGTGTTTTCACTCATCCAATCTAATTTCTTGATACTTTCGGCATACGCTTTTAATAGATTTTTTACCATTGCCGTCATGCGATCTTTGGCTTCCGGAGAAAAATGTTTTTTCACATATACTTTACCTACTACTTCACCTAAACCTCCATTAACGGTATTTACACCACGCTTCCAATCGTCTTCTTGCTTTTCTACTCCGTACAATGTTTTCCCGAAGAAAGCGAAATGTTCGTTATCTAAAGTGGTTGTTAATTGTGAAGCAGAATTGTTAATTAAACTCCATTTCAAATAGGTTTTCCAAGTGTCTATCGGAGTCGATTTGATAATACTGTTTAGGCTTTTGATATACGCAACTTGCGTTACAACAATGATTTTCTCATTTTCAACACCTGCGTTTTTTAACATCGCAGACCAATCAAAATCGGGCATCAAAGTTTTTAAATCTTGCGTTGCATATTTGTTGTATAACTTCTGGGTATCGCGAGTATCTTCTTTTTTCATGTGCTGTGTCGCCATAGCAGTTTCGAGTGCCATAATTTTAGAAGCGCTTTCTGCCGAATTTGGGAGTCCGACCAATTGCAACATCTTATCAACATGAGTTACATATTTTTTACGAATGTCGGCCATCTTAGCATCAGTAGAAAGATAGTATTCTTTTTCAGGAAGTCCCAATCCGCTTTGCCAAGTCATTAAAGTATACACATTTGGATTTTTGAAATCTTGAGTTACTGCTATTGCAAAAGGAATAGTAACACCTGTTTTGTTTGCTTTTCCGAAATAAGCTGCCAAATCGTTATAATTGGCAATAGCATCGATGGCTTTTAATTCGGATTCGATTGGTTTAATTCCTTTGCTGTCACGGTCTTTTCTGTTCATAAAAGAAGCATAGTAATCGCCAATTTTTTGTTCATCTGAACCATCGGCATTGCTCCCTTTAGAAGCTTCTTCAATAATGGCTTTAACGTCTTTTTGCGATTTATCATATAGCATATCGAAAGCACCGTAAGACGCTTTATCGGCTGGTATTTTTGTGGTTTTAAACCAAGCTCCGTTTACATAAGCATCGAAATCATCGCCAGGTTTAACTAGCGTATCCATGTTTTTCTTGTTAATTCCAGAAGTCAATTCTTCTTTTTTTGCGCAAGAAGCCAATAGGACTGTCGCTGCAAGAAGGATTATTTTAATGTTTTTCATAAATTGTTTTTTTGATTGAAAACCCAAATCTAGTGATTTTAATTTAGACTTACTTTATAATTATTGTTGCACTTTTTTATGTACTATTTAGCGCAAACTAATAAAAAAGCGTAAATTTGTTTAATTAATTTCAAATATAGTTAAACAAATTGAAAGCTGTCATCACTCCAACCGAAAAAAAAAATTTATCCGAAGTAGTCCTAGACCGAATTATAGAAATGGCTTGGGAAGACCGAACTCCGTTTGATGCCATACGTTATCAATTCGGATTATCGGAAGCAGAAGTGAAAGCACTAATGAAAAAAGAATTGAAGTTCAGCAGTTACATACTCTGGCGAAAACGAGTTGAAAGTTGTAAAACCAAACACCTGGCCAAGCGAGTGGATGGAATTGACCGATTTAAGTGTTCGTTACAAAGATCAATATCCAACAATAAAATATCCAAAAGAAGATGACCACAAAATATATCGATTCGCAAGCCATTGAAATCATGGAAAAGCAAGAACGGGTTCACCTGATCAATAGCCTTGGCGGATTTAAAAGTGTTTCTTTAATCGGAACAAATGATAAATTCGGCAATACCAATCTGGCGGTATTCAGTTCTATTTTTCATATTGGAGCCAATCCGCCGCTAATCGCTTTAGTATTTCGTCCAAGTCCGCCCGAGCGAAATACTTTGACCAATATTCTCGATACCGGTTTTTACACCATCAATCACATTAATGAATCGATTTATAAAAAAGCGCATCAAACTTCAGCAAGGTATGATACGGCAGTATCTGAATTTGACGCGACAGGTTTAACAGCCGAGTTTAAGAACGATTTTAAAGCACCATTTGTAAAAGAAAGCACCATTCAATTGGGTGTTGCATTCAGAGAAAAAATAGACCTTGCCATTAACAATACCACCATGGTCATTGGTGAGATTGTTCAAATTTATCTTCCAGATGATTGCTTGCATGAAGACGGATTTGTAGATCTGGAAAAAGCCAATACGATTACCTGTTCGGGATTAGACAGTTATCACAAAACACTGCGTTTGGACCGATTGAGTTATGCCAAACCAAATAAAGAAATAACATCGTTACTTATAAACTAAAAATAATCCATGCACGGTGTAAAAAAACAAAACCTGCCTACTAAAATTTGCATCGTTTGCAAGAAACCGTTCGCTTGGAGAAAGAAGTGGGAAAAAGTATGGGAAGAAGTAACGTTTTGTAGTGACCGCTGCCGGAACAATAAAAATAAATGATGTATGAAAACAGCAGTTGTTTGGTTTAAAACTGATTTGCGTTTGAATGACAATGAAACATTGGTGAAAGCTATTGCGCAAAATGATCAAATCATTCCCATTTATTGTTTTGACCCTGCACATTTCGAAACTACTAAATACGGATTTAAAAAAATGGGGGCTTTCAGAGCGCAATTTTTAATGGAATCACTTTTCGATTTGGATCGGAATTTAAGAAAATTAGGTTCTGGATTATTGATTTTGACTGGAAAACCCGAAGTGGAAATTCCGAAAATTGTAGCACTTTACAATGCCCGAAAAGTGTATGCTAAACGGGAAGTCGCTTTCGAAGAAAAACAATGCGAGCAATTGGTGCAAAAGGAGCTTTGGAAATTACAATGCGAAATTGTAACCTTCAGCACCAGCACACTATATCATGCCGAAGATTTGCCTTTTTCTATAAAAGACATCCCCGATGTATTTACCAATTTCCGAAAAAAAACAGAACAAGACGCCGTTATTAGAAGCGCTTTTGAAAAACCCGCCAGCATCCTTTCTCCGCAATTACCCGAATTGGTTTTACCCGATTTTAGTGCATTGAACTTAAAAGAAACAACAATAGATACACGAGCAGCAATGCAATTCAAAGGTGGTGAATCGCAGGCGCTAAAAAGAGTACAACATTACTTTTTTGAATCGAAATGCATTTCAAAATACAAAGAAACAAGAAACGAAATGGTAGGCGAAAATTACTCTTCTAAATTTTCAGCATGGTTGGCTTTGGGATGTATTTCTCCTCGGTACATCTACCAAGAACTCAAAAAATACGAATCGATTAACAACGCTAATGAATCTACATACTGGTTGGTTTTTGAATTATTATGGCGTGATTATTTTAGATTTATGATGAAAAAATACCAAAATAAATTTTTTCAGCAAACCGGAATTCAACAGAAAGGAATAACCGTCAACCAACACAACATCCACCAACTTGAAGATTGGATAAACGGAACCACCGGCGTAGATTTTGTCGACGCGAACATGATAGAACTTAAGTTAACCGGATTTATGAGTAACCGAGGGCGTCAAAATGTAGCGAGTTATCTATGCAACGACTTGAAACTCGATTGGCGTTATGGTGCCAGTTATTTTGAGCAACAACTCATCGATTATGACGTTTGCAGCAATTGGGGAAACTGGGCTTATTTGGCCGGTGTTGGCAATGACCCCAGAGGGAATCGTGTTTTCAATATCGAAAAGCAAGCTAATGATTACGACAAGTTTCAAGTATATCGAAACTTGTGGCTGAAAAACTAAAAAAGAACAACACTTTCTTACTGCTCTAGTAGAGTAATACACTAATTTTATTTTGGTATACTGCGTCATTCCCGCGCAGGCGGGAATCTAAATTGGGTTCCCGCCTGCGCGGGACTCGAGGGTTTACCCGAACTGGCGAAGCAAAGACGCAATACGCATATTCGCTAGTCTTTTTTTTAAGACTTGATGTTGCTCTTAATTATATAACATATTTTTCTAACTGTATAAAACTTTAAGTGTACTTATTTACCAACTTTGTAATACTTTATAAATTAATTTAACTTAAATACTACTGCTATGACTGATATAATTAAATCTATTGAAAACTTTTTTGGTTTTGGAGATGACGAAGCTACAGCAACTGAAAATAAACCTAAAGCAAAAACTACCACCAAAAAATCTCCAAAAAAAGCTACTGCTTCAAAAAGCACTACTGCTACTAAGGCAAGCACAGTAAAAACGGATTCGAAAGCAAGTACTAAAACTGGCATAACTTCCAAAACTAAAGCAACAACAGCACCCAAAACTCCTGCTGTTAAGTCAGCCGCCAAAACGGGAACCAAAACAAAAGCTGCAACTACTGCTAAAGCTCTTACAGCGAAGAAACCTACTGCCACTAAAAAACCTACGGCTGTCAAAAAATAGCATTCGCTATTATAATACAAACAGCCAGAATAAAAAAGCCCGATACTTTCGTATCGGGCTTTTAATGCTCCCTCTCTTGAGCTTCCCGATTTCGCTGCGCTTCTTCGGGATAAACTTCTCGCCCAATCGCGTCCACAAAAAAACCCGACACTTTCGTGTCGGGTTTGTTTTGCTCCCTCTCTTGGGCTCGAACCAAGGACCCTCTGATTAACAGTCAGATGCTCTAACCAACTGAGCTAAGAAGGATGGTGTTTACCTTTATTGCGGTTGCAAATATAAGCCGTTTTTTATTTTTTGCAAACAAATACTATTTTTTTTTACAATAATTTATCGGCTACCCATTCATAGATGTCTTTACCAAATGTCAATGCCATTAAAGTCAGCAATATAATCATTCCGCCTGTTTGCACATAACCCATTGCTTTGTCATTTAATTTGCGTCCTGTTACCATTTCGGCTATGGTGAATAAAGCATGTCCGCCATCCAATCCTGGAATTGGCAGTAAGTTCATAAACGCCAAACCTATTGAGAATAACGCGGTGAAATTCCAAATGAATTCCCAATCCCATGAATCGGGCAATTGGCGCGCAATTCCAACTGGACTTTTAACTTGTTTGTACGCTCCAGTTTTTGGTTTCAAAATCAGTTTGAATTGTTTGATGTTGTACACAAACAACTGCCATGATTCTTTTACTGCAGCAGGAATTGCCGTTGCAATGGTATGCTGTTTATTAATTTGGAAATCGAGTTTGTCATTGAATTTTGGGAAAAACCCTAACTTACCTTCTTTATTAACCAATATTTTTAAGTCAACTGGTTGTTGATTTCTGTTAATGGTAAGTGTAATACTGTCGTTTAAATGTTGCTTCAAATCATCTGAAAACACATCAAAATAAGAGAATTTTGTTCCGTTTAAAGCTACAATCAAATCGCCTTTTTTCAATCCCGATTTAAAAGCTTGTGATTTTGGTGCTACCGAATCGACTTCTACTTTTTCCAATCGAGGTCGAACAAATTCTCTACCTTCTGTAGAAATTATTTTACCTTTTTGTTCATCGGTTAAAACCAAATCTACTTTTTCGCCATTTCTATCCAATACCACTTTGTCAGAAAGCAAAACGTCGATAATCATCCAGTTGAATTTCTGCTGTAATTTTCCATCAACCGAAACGATTTTGTCTCCGTTTTGAAAACCAACACTTTGTCCAACTTCACCAAAAGCCAATCCCTTTTTCTGAATCGCATCGGTAGAAATGTATTTTTGTCCCACTGTTGCAAACATGGTGGTATAGATAAACAATGCTAAAAGCAAATTGACTACAATTCCGCCCAACATAATTATTAATCGCTGCCAAGCTGGTTTTGCACGAAATTCCCATGGTTGTGCAGGTTCATTCATTTGAGCGGTATCGAGACTTTCGTCGATCATTCCCGACAATTTTACATAACCTCCAAGCGGTAACCATCCAATTCCCCATTCGGTTTCTCCGATTTTCTTTTTGATTAAAGAAAAGCCAGCATCCATAAATAAATAGAATTTTTCAACTCTAACCTTAAAGATTTTTGCAGCTATGAAATGACCAAGTTCGTGAAGTATTACTAAAACAGAAAGTATGAAAAGTATTTGGGCTAATTGAATCATTTTTTACTAATAGGTGTTTTTTTAACGCACAAAAGTAAGGTTTTCACCTTACTTTTTTACTAACTATGCCGTAATATGCTATTTTTTTATAATTTTTTTATGATATGTACCTTCCGTTGTAACAATATCAACAAAAAGAATTCCAGTCGCTACATTCGTAATTGAAAGTGAAAGCTGGTTTCCTTCCGCCACTTTTTGTCCTAAATTATTATAAACGACCACCTTTTCAAGACCAATGCTATTCGGTATTTGAATGTGAAGTTCATCATTTACTGGGTTTGGATATACCAAAATGGCATTTTCCAAAACAAATGAATTCGTTGATAAGGTAACCGTATTGTTTTTAGAAATTAAGTGTTTATCAGGATCAAATTCGAAACTAGTAATATTGAAAGGTACATTTTTTAGGATGGTTTGACCGTTAACTGTATTGTCTAAAACCAAATCCAATAGTTGTCCAGAAGCTCCGTGAACTCTTACTGGAACCGGCATTTCAAAATAACTTACCGAAGGATCCGATTGCGTTTGATTTACGACAAAACTTACTTGACCACCACCAATATTTTGAGCGGTAATGTTGTAACTTGGATAGCCTTGGTTGTAAATCCAATCGTTAAAAAATTCCGTTAAACTGCTGCCGTATACGGTTTCAAGATGCGTTCTTAAATCGGTTGTTACTGCATATTTATAGGCCAAGTTAGGATCGGCTAAATAATTTCGTATTGCTTGAAAAAACTGGGTGTCTCCCATCTTAAAACGAAGCATTTCTAAAACCATTGCTCCTTTATCATAGGACAATCGGCTACTAAAAATACGATTTACATTGGTTGATTGCGCTTCTGTTAAATACACATTTCCATTAACTACAGAAGTGATATAGTCAATCATATCGGTTTTTTCAGTAATAAAAGCAGCATCTCCATCAAAGTTTTCAATTACTAATGCAGCAACATAAGTAGCAAAACCTTCGTTCAACCAAATGTCTTTCCAAGTGCCACAAGTCACTTTATCCCCAAACCATTGGTGCGCCATTTCGTGTGCAATTAATCCGCGACCAAAATTCACCATAAAAGAAACTGTAGTGTGCTCCATTCCTCCTCCCCAACCAAATTGGGCGTGTCCGTATTTTTCATTTCTAAACGGATAGGGTTCAAAAAGCGTTTCGTACAAATCCAAAATTAGTGGCGTTTGATCCAACTGCGGTTGAACCGTTGCTAGATTTTCCGGATAAATATAATTGATAATCGGATACGTATTTGGTGCTGTTCCAGCTGTTTGATTGTACACACTGTAGTTAGTACATGCAATAGCAATTAGATAAGCCGGAATTGGATAATTATGATGAAAATGAGTTGTTTTGTTCGCGCCAACTATAACCGGAGCTGTCGTTTCGATACCATTTGATACGCTTATGTATTGTGAAGGAGCGGTAATATAAACATCAATACTATTTATTTTATCATTCAAATCTTGTTTACATGGCCACCAATCTCTGGCGCCAAAAGGTTCTGATAAAGTCCAAATAATCGGTGTCCCCGCATGCGTTGTTTGTACAAACGCATCAAACCCATTGGCAGGTGGAACACCGGAATAACTCACTTCTATTGTTGCAGAATTTCCTATAGTTTGAGTTGCAGGTAATGTTATCACAACTTCATTATTGGTGTTTTCAACATAGGCCAAATTTGTTGTTCCAATTTTTACAGAACTTACAGTTAACGCATTAGCAATATCAAAAGTAATGGTATTCATATTGGAGAGCGCCGTGTAGGTTGTCGTAATTTTTCCGGTTACAAATTTAACACTTGGATTGATGGTGAATTCTAATTTATGATACGTAATGTCGTAATTCAAGGTGTTCGGATTTACAGCAAGCTCTGATACCGTATTGGATGCTGATCGCATTTCAGAAGCTACTAATCTTTCAAAGTCTTCCCTTTTGTTTTGTGCAAAAACAATACTGACAAAAGACAACAATACTAACGAGTAGGTTTTTTTCATGTTAATTGGTAATTTTTCAGCGAATATACTAAATATCTATTATAATTATTCCTAATTGTTTATTAAAAAACCGACAATACCCTAGTTATGAAACCTTTGTTAGATGCATTTATCTTTTGGTTTGTTTCTAATAATAAAAATCAATTCCCTAAATTTGCAACCTTATAAAAAATACATCATGTTACAAATAGCCTATATCAGAGAAAATAGAGAAAAAGTAATTACTGCTTTAGCCAAAAAAAATATGGATGCCAGAGCGCTTGTTGACGAAGTAATCCTATTGGATGAAAATCGTCGAAGTGCTCAAGTTTCCTTAGACAATACACTTTCTGAATCGAATAAACTATCGAAAGATATTGGTGATTTAATGAAGAATGGTGAAAAATCGAAAGCCGAAATTTTGAAACTGAAAACTGTTCAACTAAGAGATCAGGGAAAAGAATTAGCAGAAAAAGTAGAAGCTTTGGCGAACGAATTGACTTCAAAAATGTATTTACTTCCAAACCTTCCTGCCGAAATAGTGCCGGTGGGGAAAACTCCTGAAGAAAATTTAAACGTTTTTCAAGAAGGCGATATTCCCGTTTTACACGATGGTGCTCAACCGCACTGGGAATTGGTAAAAAAATATGACATCATCGATTTCGAATTGGGTGTGAAAATAACTGGAGCTGGATTTCCCGTATACAAAGGAAAAGGCGCGCGTTTACAAAGAGCTTTAATTTCATATTTTTTAGATAAAAACACCGAAGCCGGTTACCTAGAATACCAAGTGCCGCATTTGGTAAATGAAGCTTCAGGATACGGAACCGGGCAATTACCTGATAAAGAAGGTCAGATGTACCATGTGGGCATTGACGATTTGTATTTGATTCCGACCGCCGAAGTTCCCGTTACGAATTTGTTTCGCGACGTGCTTTTAAACGAAAGCGAATTGCCGGTTTTATGTACTGGTTACACACCTTGTTTCCGAAGAGAAGCCGGTTCATACGGCGCTCACGTTCGTGGATTGAATCGTTTGCATCAGTTTGATAAAGTAGAAATCGTACGAATTGAGCATCCCGATAAGTCATATGAAGCGTTAGACGGAATGGTAGAACATGTGAAAAATATCATGCGCGAATTAAAATTGCCGTTTCGAATTTTACGCCTTTGTGGAGGTGATATGAGTTTTGCTTCGGCATTGACGTATGATTTTGAAGTGTTTTCAACAGCGCAAGATCGTTGGTTGGAAATCAGTTCGGTTTCCAATTTTGAAACGTTTCAAGCCAGTCGTTTGAAATTGCGATTCAAAGATAAAGACGGTAAAAATCAATTGGCTCATACCTTGAACGGAAGTTCCTTGGCTTTACCTCGCGTATTGGCCGGAATTATAGAAAACTACCAAACACCAGACGGAATTGTTATTCCGGAAGTGCTGCGAAAGTACACCGGATTTGATATTATAAATTAAAAGCCTTTCATATCGATTATTGGATTATTGGCTTTTTCGACCTTTCGACTGAATGCAGAAACTTGTATTTACTGAAATTAAAGGATTGTTGAAAAAATTGTTCTTAAAATCAGAGCCGCAGTTTATCAACTATCCTCGAAAAATCCAACAGGCTAAAAATCGAACAATCGATTTAAAAGTCTCACTTGCTAACTAAAAGTTAATGTTACTGCATAATGTACTAAATTAGCACAAATGTGTTACTTTAGTGCATTAGTTTTTTAAAATGATAATGATGAAAAAAATCTTTTTCCTGTTTTTAATTGGATTCACAATGGTTGTTCATGCGCAAAATGAACAATTGGCTCAAAACTATTTTGACAGAGGGGAATTTGAAAAAGCACTCATCAGTTATCAGGAATTACTTAAAAGTCAGGTTGGGAATTCCAATTATTTTGAAAAAACTGTCGAGTGTTACCAGCAATTAAAACAATTTGACAAAGCCGAGGCAGCAATCAATGATCGTTATACCAAGTACAAACAAGGTAACTTATTAGTCCATTTAGGATTTAATTACCAGCTTCAAAAAGACCAAGTCAAAGCGAATAAATACTACGATGAAGCATTAGACGTTATTCGAAAAAACGCCAACGAAGTCTACGCCATTGCGTATCTTTTTGAAAAGAAAGGCATTATAGAATACGCGTTGCAATCGTATCAGATTGCTTTAGAAAAAGATCCGAAAATGAATTTTAATTTTCAGATGGCGTTGCTTTACGGACAAAAAGGCGATACCGATATGATGATCGAAAAGTTCTTAAATGAATCCTTCGACAACCAACAAAACAATATCATCATCCAGAATCAACTGTCGCGTTTTATGACAGAAGAAGGACAAGAAACATTCAACGAATTATTAAAAAAGAAGCTTTTACTTCGGGCGCAGAAATCACAAGATTTATTTTGGAACGAATACCTAAGCTGGTATTATGTTCAATTAAAAGAATACGGAAAAGCCTTTATTCAGGAAAAAGCAATTTACAAGCGAAACCCTGAGTCGTTTAGCAATATTGTTAATTTAGCACAACTTGCCATCGAGGAAAATCAGGAAGAAGAAGCAACTGAAATTTTACAGTTTGTTCTCGAAAACACACAGGATTTAGATTTGCAGATTCAATCGCATTCCTATTTGATGGAAATGAAAATCAAAAAAGTCCAAGAAAAAGATTATCCAACAGTCAACAAAGAATTGGACGAATTGATAAAAAAATTCGGCGTGACTCCGTATACTCTTTCCCTTCTTAAAATAAAAGCGCATTTTGCCACTTTCAATTTAAAAGACGCAGAATTAGGAAAAACCATTCTGAAAAACGCGCTCGAAATGCCGCTGAATAAATATCAAATTGCCGATGTAAAAATGGAATTGGCCGATGTCATGCTCTTCGAACAAAAATTCAATCAAGCTTTACTGTATTATTCTCAAATTGAAGACGACATGAAGAACGATGTCATCGGACAAGAAGCCAGTTTTAAAACCGCCAGAACGAGCTATTTTAAAGAAGATTTCAAATGGGCAAGTCATCAATTAAAAGTATTAAAATCGGCATCGGCGCAATTGATTGCCAACGATGCATTGGACTTGTTTTTACTTATTTCGGATAATACTGTTGAAGATTCGACTCAAGTAGCTTTAAAGAAATTTGCAAAAGCTGACTTTTTGTTATATCAAGGCAAAAAGAAGGAAGCACTACTTGCTTTTCAAGCCATTTTAAAAGAAAACAAAACCGATGCAATTGTACCTGTTACTTTATTACGAATCGGAAAAATATACGAGCAACAAAATGATTTCTCATCTGCTTTAAGCAATTACAAACAAATTTTAGACGGATTTAAAGATTGTATTTATATTGATGAAGCGCTCTTTTATTCAGCAGAAATTTACAATCAATTAAAAGATTCCGACAAGGCAAAAGCGCTATACGAAGTAATAATTACCAAACATCCCGACAGTATTTACTATGTAACTGCACAGAAAAAATACAGACAATTGCGTGGTGATAAGGATATATAATTCAATTGATATTTGATAATTAAAAAATATAATTCATAGTTCATAATTCATAATTCTCTACATGATTTTATACAACGTAACCATAAATATCCACGAAAGTGTACACGATAAATGGATGAATTGGATGCAAGAAAAACACATCAACGATGTGCTTGCTACCGGAAAATTCACTTCGGCCCGAATGGTGAAAGTGTTGGTGGAAGAAGAAATGGGAGGAACAACCTACGCCATTCAGTATACCACCGACAGCAAAGAAACTTTACAACGCTATTACAATGAAGATGCCTCGCGTTTGCGGGAAGAAGGCAATCGCCTTTTTGGCGATAAAATGCTGGCGTTTAGAACGGAATTAGAATTGGTTTCGGAGTTTTTTCAATCGAATTAATTCCCGCCTACGCGGGAATGACAAAGCAGTCAAAAACATTATCATTACTTAAGAAGGAATTAATATTTTACAGTTCGTCTTTCCCGCGCATGCGGGAATTCATAACTAAAAGCCATATTTTACAATATAAGCCCAATAATCCTATAAGCCAATTTCTGTTCTGCGTCTTTCCCGCGCATGCGGGAATCCATAAAATAAAAGCCATGTTTTATAATCTAAGCCAATTTTACATTTACATACTCGCCAGCCAATAAAACGGAACACTTTATATTGGTGTTACTAATAATCTTGAAAGGAGAGTTTTTGAACACAAAAAGAAAATGAATCCTGGATTTACTTCCAAATACAATGTAGATAAATTAGTTTATCATGAAGCATTTGGATTTATAAAAGATGCTATTGCAAGAGAAAAACAACTAAAGAAATGGAAAAGACAATGGAAAATAAATTTAATAGAAGAAGACAATAAAGATTGGAAAGATCTTGCAGAAGATTGGTACAATTAAATGGATTCCCGCCTGCGCGGGAAAGACGCAAGCAACAAAAATATAATAACCAAATTAAGAAGCTCTTTTAAAATAAAATCGTGAAGTTAATTCTGCGTCTTTCCCACGAAAGAGGGAATCCAGCA
>JANNCY010000164.1:0-11994 GCA_031387085.1 Flavobacteriales bacterium
TAAAAAATGCTCTAACCAATAACGCGCATCGTAGCGATTGTTATCGATAGAAAGAATTTTGTAGCCTTCTTCTTTTTTATAGTTGATAATCAAACAGCCTTTGTCCAATCGGTTCAAATTAATTCCCTGTTGCAACACCATTTCAAGATTACTTCCGTTTTCTTCAAATTGCATGAAATCGGTTTTGATTTCGCTTTTAAAAACGCCGACAGCATCAACGATAGTATTATCGATGTTGATGTTGGTGAAATAGGTTACATAAACTTCTCCGTTTTTAATGTGCGGATGATTGGATTGTTCAAATAAATGCGTTGTTATTTTTTTAGAAATAGTATGAATTTCACTTGGATTGGTGAAAATTTCGGTTGCCATTTGGTACATCTCGTTGTATTCCAAATCGACTTCATGTGCAAATTGAAAGTAATTTTCTTCTTTTTCTCTAAACGATTTAAAGAAATATTCTTTTAAAAGTGGTACGATTTCGTCGTTCAATCCGTATGGAGTTTCAGATAAAAATAAGGCTTCGTTTCTACTCTTGTTTCCTACACGATGTATTGACAAATTTTCGATGTGGGCGTTGAAAAGGTTGATCATATTTTTGAGTTGCTGAGTAACTGAGTAACTGAGTTGCTGAGATTAGCTAATTTTCTTTGAAAAGGAAACAATCATCGCTTCAAGTTCTCTTGTATCATCATATAAGGTTTTAAAATCGGTTTCGTTTAAATAGTGTATATTTTTTGCAATTTCAATTTGGGTTTGGAATTCAAATAATGAACTGAATCCAATATTCAAAAATCGAGAAAATTCTTTTTTAGATTCTCTTCCAGAACCTTCAGCAATATTACTGGGAATTGAAATAGCACTTCTTCTAATTTGGGAAGTTAATCCAAATGATTCTTCCTTGGGAAAGTTTTGAGTAATTTGATAGGTTTTTGTTACTAGTGACATGGCTTTTTGCCAAATAAATAAATCTCTGAAAGTTTTCATGGCTTCGATAGTTTAAATTAAGTCTCAAAAGTAATAAAAAAACTTAGCCACTCAGTTACTCAGCAGCTCAGCCACTTTTCTTAGTTCCAATTCTCCTCAAATCCATAATCTTCATAGCTATCGTCGCCAAAAGCATCAAGATCATCTTCGTCTAAATCGTCTTCAAATTCATTATATCCTTCTTCATCATCGTCGGCAATAAAACTTTTTTCTAAAGCTTCGGCCGGCATTTCACCATGAGAGAAAATGGTTTCAGGATAAGTGTTTCCTGCTACGATATCTTCAACAGCGGCAAGTTCAACCAAGAACGTCCACATGCTTAAAAAATCATATACATAAATGATTTTTGTATTTTCCTTATCTAAAATAGCAGCCAATTGGTAATCGCTCATAATTTTGTTTTCTCCAAGAACATCGCCTGCATCAAACATTGGAATCTCATCTTCCTGATTCCAAGTAGCATCACAAGTATAAAAAGAAGCGACTTCCAAACCATCAAAACCAAAGGCATTGACAATCGCATTGTGTAAATCTTCTAACGTATCATTTTCAAGAATAGCAATATCTCGAAAAATATCTTCTTCCACATCAAGAATTACTCTGAATTTATAAACCATAATCTGTAATTTTAGAAAGATGCAAAGGTAAAATTAAATTTTAGATTTTGATTTCCCATTGCCGATTTGTTGATAAGATTTTGACGAAGCTATTTAGTTCATCCGTTCGCTTTTTTTGAAGCTCGGGTCCAGCTATTCATTACAAGAATTTTTTGTAACAGCAATTTTTCTAAACCATAAAATAGCTTCTGTGGTCGCCATTTTATGGTAAGAAAAATAAGTTGCTACTTCAAAATTGCTTTCCATTGCTATCTGGGCTAGCGTTTAGTAGATAAAAAAACATTTACAATTCATCTCGAAAATTCTACATTTCAGTAACTATAAATTTTATAGTTTTATGCCCTGATGCAACTTTGCCACATCAAAACAAAACAACATGAAGACATTTTATCTTTTTAGTATTTTATTAATCACTTCAATTGGATTTTCCCAAACAAAACTTTCCGGTAAAGTTACCGATGGCAGAGACAATCCAATTCCGGGTGCGAATGTGTATGTAGAAGGAACTTACGATGGCGCAACAACCAACGAAAAAGGCGAATTTACTTTTACAACGCAAGCCAAAGGGAATCAAGTTTTAATCATCAGTTTTTTATCGTATGAAACCATAAATTCACCTATAGTGGTAGAAGACTATAAATCCAGATCTTTCAAACTCAAAGAAAGTGTCAACACTCTCGATGCGGTGGTCATCAATGCCGGAACTTTTGAAGCGGGCGATAAAGCCAAAGTTACTGTTTTAAAACCATTGGATATCGTTACCACAGCCGGATCTAATGCTGATATTGTGGCAGCTTTACAAACGCTTCCAGGAACACAAACCGTTGGCGAAAGCGGTCGTTTGTATGTCCGCGGTGGCGAATCCGATGAAGCGCAAACGTTTGTAGACGGCATTCGCGTAGCACAACCGTATGGTTCTACGACTCAAAATTTACCAACACGTGGGCGCTTTTCTCCGTTTTTGTTTAGCGGTATTTCGTTTTCGACGGGTGGTTATTCTGCCGAATATGGAGAAGCATTATCGAGTGTACTTTTGTTAAATACTACCGATGAAGCGAAAGAAGAAAAAACGGACATTTCATTAATGACTGTCGGGCTCGGTTTGGCCAATACGCAAGTATGGGGAAAAAGTTCGTTGAGTATTAATACAGCGTATATTGATTTGGCACCTTACCAATTAATTGTGCCACAGAATGTAGATTGGAATAGGGCTTTTCAATCGCTTTCGGGAGAAGCAGTTTATCGCTATAAAGTCGAGCGTGGCTTGTTTAAAGTCTATGCTGCTTTCGATTCTACACGTTTTGACATCAATCAGGAAAGTATCAATACGATTGAAAAAGCACGTGTGAATTTGAAAAATAACAATTTCTATCTGAATGCAACTTACAAAGGAAATTTCGGAAGTAATTGGCAATTAACAACCGGTTTGAGTTATGGTTTGAGCGACAATAAAATCGGAATTGATGCTGATAAAATTAACAATAGCGAACATGCTTCGCATTTAAAATTCAAGATTAAAAAGAGCTTTTCCGATCGAATAAAACTCTCTTTTGGAGCCGATTATTTTATCACACAATTTGATGAAGATTTTAACACTGCTTTTAAAAACGGTTATGATTCTAATATCGCTGCGGTATATGCTGAAACCGACATCTTTTTTTCTAAAAACCTAGCAGCAAAAATAGGAGTGAGAGGGTTCAACAATGACTTATTAAATGTAACGGCAATTTCACCACGAATTTCATTGGCGTATAAAGTGAGTAAAGCGAGTCAGTTCTCATTGGCATATGGTGAATTTGAACAAGCGCCACGACAAGATTATTTAAAATATTCGGATAATTTCAGTAATGAAAAAGCATCACATTACATTTTTAATTACCAATACAACAGTAATAAACGTACTTTCAGGGCAGAGATTTATTATAAGGGTTATAACAATTTGGTGAAATACGATACTGAAACGGCGCAATTTAATTCGCAATACAATAATAATGGATTCGGCTATGCCAAAGGTTTGGATATTTTTTGGCGCGATAACAAAACCATCAAGAATGTCGAATACTGGTTGTCGTATTCGTACATCGATACCAAAAGAGATTACAAAGATTACTCGGCAGAAGTGACGCCAAGTTTTGTAGCCAAACACAACATCTCATTAGTAACCAAATATTGGATTAACGACTGGAAATCGCAAATTGGTTTTTCACATTCGTACAATTCAGGTCGACCGTATAACAATCCGAATGACGTAGCTTTCATGAATGGAAAGACGAAAGTATACAATAATTTAAGTTTCAATTGGGCGTATTTGATTTCACCCCAAAAAATTCTGTACTTTTCGGTCAACAATGTGCTTGGCACACAAAACGTATTTGGTTATGAATACGCTAATTCGCCCGATTCTACAGGATTTTACAACCGAAGAGAAATTACACCAACAGCAGACCGTTTCTTTTTCATCGGTTTCTTCTGGACGATTAGCAACAACAAAAAAGACAATCAATTAAATAATTTATAAGTCATAAAGTCAAAAGTCATAAAGTCGAAGGTGCGAGTATTTGTATTAAATTTATTGGCTTTAGACATTTGACTTTGAAACTTTCCACTATTTAAAAACAATTCATCCCAAAAAATCAACAGTTCAGTAAACATAAATTTTATAAGAGTATTAACTAGACGAAATTTGTCTCATCAAAAAAACAATTTAAAACATAGAAATCATGACCAAAGTAATTACAACCATTGCCATTTTTTTAACCGCAATTTTTGCTGCACATGCACAACAATACGAGCAAGGAATGAGCAAAGCCTTCGCCACCTGGAAAGAAGGAAACCTAACCGAAGCAACAGCATTATTCGAAAGAATTGCCAGTGTCGAAAAAACCAATTGGCTGCCGAATTATTATGTAGCCTTGGTAAACACAACAGCAACCTTCAATCCGTCAAACAGCAAAAGCGCAGCAGCCATGTTAGCCAAAGCACAAGAAGCATTAGACAATGCGACATTAATTTCGCCAAACAACGCAGAAATTTTGGTGATGCAAGCCATGATTAACACGGCTTGGATTGTGCAAGATCCGATGACCAACGGAATGAAATTATCAGCACCAACCATTGCCTTGTACGAAAAAGCATTAGCAATTGATCCGAACAATCCCAGAGCAGTTTTTGGTAAAGCCGAATTTGAAATTGGGGGCGCTCAGTATTGGGGAACCGACACCAAACCAATGTGCGAGCAAATAGCAAAATCGATTGAGCTTTTTGCTAAATTTAAACCTGAAACCGAATTTCATCCAAAATGGGGATTGGATAGAGCACAGGAAACGTTGAAAAATTGTGGGAAGTAATTCATCATTAAAAACAGATATAATCATGGAAAGATCAGAAAACAATAGCAGTCAAATCGCCGGATATATTTTCGTGGGATTTATGTTTGCCGGAATGGGTGTTGATATGATAATAGGCAATGGCGCAGCCGGAATGTTCATCGGAATGGGATTAGGGTTTATCGTTTCGGCGATGTACCGATCAGAAAAAAACAAATAATTAAGTATGAAGTTTTCCATCAAAGAAGTAGTAAAAGCACTTGCAATAGGAGTAATTATTTTTATTGTGCTGATTTTACTAAACGTGCTCTTAGGAAATAAATTAGTCATTGATCAATTGTTAGGAATACGGTTTTTATATACCATGTTGTATTCTTTTATCATTGGATTTGCTAATAAAATGGTGTTTGTAACTTTGGATAAACTTTTTGTTGATGACAGATTTTCGGTAAAGCGAATTTTAATTGGGTTTTTTAGCTCGTTTGTAATTACGCTAATTTGTATTTTTTTATTGCGTGTTTTTGAAGACGTAATTGTAGAGAAAAGCAGTTTCGCAGCCTTTGTAGAAAACGAGAAAGCAGAAAATTACTTATTTTCAATTGTTATAACGTTCATCATCTTATTGTCGTTTTATTCGTTTTATTTCTATAAAGCGTACAATGAAAACAAGGTCAAAGAGCAAAAAATTATCGCAGGTACTGCCAATGCCAAATTCGAAAGTTTAAAAAATCAAATTGACCCCCATTTTCTTTTTAACAGCTTAAATGTATTAAGTTCGTTAATTGAAGAAAATCCAGAAAATGCACAAAAGTTCACCACATCATTGTCAAAAATTTATCGCTATGTTTTAGAGCAAAAAGACAAAGAATTGGTTACAGTTCAAGAAGAATTGTCGTTTGCTAAAACTTATATGAATTTGTTGAAGATGCGATTTGAAAACAGTATCACTTACGAGCTTCCGGAAAATTTTAATAATGATGAAGCCAAAGTAGTTCCGCTTTCGCTACAATTATTATTAGAAAACACAATAAAGCACAATGTGGTAAGTGAGCAAAAACCGCTTCATATCAAAATTTACGTAAAAGACAATTACCTTGTTGTGGAGAATAATCTGCAGAAGAAAGAAGTCATGCAGGACCGCAGAGGCGTAGGAATTCAGAATATTGTAAGTCGTTATGCAATTCTATCCAAACGAAAAGTATTGATTGACGAAAGCCAGACGACCTTCGCAGTACATCTGCCAATCTTAACCAAGCAGATAACCGTGATCGAAACATCGTATGCAGCCAACACCAATACGGCCTATTATAAAGCCAAGAAAAGGGTGGAAGAGTTGAAAGGATTTTACGGCAATTTAATTTCATATTGTATCGTTATTCCGATTTTGATTTTTGTGAACTTAACCTACACACCCGAATTTCAATGGTTTTGGTTTTCGATGGCAGGATGGGGATTCGGAATTATCATGCACGCCTTTAAAGTTTTTGGCTACAGTAAAAATTGGGAAGAACGCAAAATAGCTTCCATTTTAGAAAAAGAAAAACAAAGTAAAAATTGGGATTAAAGAACGACTCAGTAACACAGTTGCTCAGAAACAAAAAAACTAAAAAATATGGAAACAATGACAAACGAAGAACAGCGCTACAATCAAGCGAAAAAAAGAGTAGAAGATATTAAAGGGTTTTATGGTAATTTGACATCGTATATTGTGCTAAATATTTTCTTTTTTGTGCTAAATATACTTACCTCTCCAAAGCATTTATGGTTTTATTGGCCCTTATTAGGATGGGGAATTGGAGTCATCTTTCACGGAATGAAAGTATTTAATTATTCGCCTTTTCTTGGGAAAAATTGGGAAGAAAGAAAATTAAAAGAATACCTAGAAGAAGAAAAAAAGAAAGAACAAAATTGGAAGTAATTCACTTAATAAAAAATCAATTATGGAAACAAATAAAGACAAAGAAGCTTATGAAATGGCGTATGCCAAAGTAAAAAAAATAAAAGGATTCTACACCCATTTAACTGTATACCTGATCGTAAATGCATTTATTATTGTTGGAAATTTTAAAGATTTAGAACCAGGAGAAAGTTATTTTCAATTTCATAATTTTACGACAGCTTTCTTTTGGGGAATCGGTTTGGTAGCCCATGGATTCTCCGTTTTTGTTCCACATTTTTTGTTTGGAAAAAACTGGGAAGATAAAAAAGTGAAAGAGTTTATGGAGAAGGATAAAAATACGAATTGGGAGTAATTTATCTAACTAGCTAAGAAGTCTAAAAATCTAAAGATTTATAAATGAACATCATTATCATCGAAGACGAAAAGCCAGCCGCTCGACTGTTGCAGCGCAAAGTCGAAAAACTTGGTTTGTCCATCAACACGCTTTTGCATTCTGTTGAAGAATCGATAGCTTGGTTTCAAAGCCATCTGCATCCCGATTTGATTTTTTTGGATATTCAATTGTCCGACGGTTTGTCGTTTGAAATTTTCGAAAACATCGACATTAAAAGTGCTGTGATTTTTACGACTGCTTATGATGAATATGCGTTGCGTGCTTTCAAACTAAACAGCATCGATTATTTGTTAAAACCAATTGACGAAGACGATTTAGAAGCGGCTATCAATAAATACAAAGCCAGAAACAGGGCAGTTCCTAACTTATCACTCGATTTTGAAATGATAAAGAAAATGTTAGTAAATCCCATCGATAGAACTTATAAAAAAAGATTTACTATCAAAATGGGACAACAACTAAAGATGATTACTATTGAAGAAGTAGAATGTTTTTACAGCGAAAACAAAGGGACTTACCTTCACACTTTCGACAACCGCGATTACTTGCTCGATCTAACATTAGAGCAATTAGAATCTGAAATTGATCCAAAGGATTTTTATCGGGTTTCAAGAAAATTCATCATTCCAATGAAAGGCATTAAAGAGATTCAAATGCATAGTAACTCCCGACTCAAAGTCATTCTCCCATCTTACAAAGACGATGAGGTCATCGTAGCTCGTGAACGCGTGAACGATTTTAAAGAATGGTTGGGATAGTGATGTTAAAGTTGGTAAATTTTTGTTAAGTAATTTACAAGCTGTTACATAACTCATTAACTTCGTTCAAGGTTAGCTATTAATGGTTAACCTTTTTTTTATGAAATTACGTTACGCATTATCGCTATTTCTTTTACTTACCATTACCCATTCTTTTGCGCAGAAAGTGTTGGTTTATGAAAAATTTGATGATTTCGAAAAAGCCATAATTAAAGAAGACGACAACATATATGTGATTAATTTTTGGGCAACTTGGTGCGCACCCTGTGTGAAAGAATTGCCCCATTTTGAAAAACTCAACACTGAAAATAAAAAGGTTAAAGTAATTTTAGTCAGTCTCGATAGCCGAAAAGATTTAGAAAAAAAGCTGCTTCCCTTTATTGAAAGGAAAAAAATTACTGCAGAAGTGGTGATGCTCAGCGATAAGGATTATAATTCTTGGCTTCCGAAAATCGACAAGGTATGGTCGGGTTCTATTCCGGCAACCCTAATTATACAAGGTAAAAACCGATTATTTGCTGAGCGTGAATTTGAAAATTATGCTGAACTCAACGACTATGTAAACTCTTTTATCAAACTAAATAATTAATATCTTATGAAAGTTCTATCAATTCTAATTGTATTCCTCAGTAGCTATTTTGTTGGAGGAAATTTGGCTTCAACGGGTTATCAACCTGGTGACACCGCCACCGATTTCGAACTAAAATCAGTAGACGGGAAGATGTACAGCATGGCCGATTACAAAGATGCCAAAGGTTTTATTGTGGTGTTCACCTGTAATACCTGTCCGTTTGCCGTAAAATACGAAGACAGAGTAAATCAGTTGGCAAAGAAATACAAATCAAAAGGCTATGTGTTGTTAGCAATCAATTCGAACGATCCCGAAGTGCAACCCGCTGATACTTATGCTTTGATGAAAGAAAAAGCAAAAGACAAAGGATTTGCCTTTCCGTATTTAGTAGATGAAGGCCAAAAGATTTATCCGCAATACGGAGCAACAAAAACGCCGCATGTGTTTTTGTTAGATAAAAATTTAGTTGTGAAATACATTGGCGCTATCGATGACAATGCCGATGATGCTTCTGCTGTTAAAGAAAGGTATTTAGAAAATGCAATTGCAGCTTTGGAGAGTGGTAAAGATCCTTCTCCAGCACTGACTAAAGCCATAGGTTGCTCGATAAAAGCAAAGAAAAAAGCATAATAAAAAAGGACTTCAATTTGAAGTCCTTTTTTATTAGAAATACATTGGAGTAGTATTTCGAATTCCATCATAGCGAACAGAATTTAATCAAACAATGCTTTAATTTCTTTTTCAGTCTTTCCTAGTTTTTCTTGCAATCTTCCCCAAAATTCTTGATCTTTTCCTTCTTCGTGAAGCAAATCATCATCTGTTAAATCGGCATATTTTTGTTTTAGCTTCCCTTTTAACTGTTCCCAATTTCCTTTAATTTCTTTTGAATTCGGCATAATGTCTATATTTTTACAAATTGTGTCATACAAATTTCATTAATTTGAATCTATAAAATGTTATAGTATTCCGAATAAAAATTGCATAATTTTATTTTATCCATTTTTTCCGAATTCCAATCAAAACAAAAATCAATAAAGAGTAGATTGTAAAAAAAGGAACAATAAATTCAATCCAGCCCAAGGGTAACATTATCGCTATGATTAATAATTGAAACCCTAAACCATATACCGAAAGTAATGTCATAAACCAATTGGGAAAGGTTTTTGTCTTATAGGCATCTTGATCTAAAAAGTGAATCACTTTATCAAATACGCCATAAACAACCGTATAAATTCCGAACAAAATAGTTACCGATTTTTGCGTTTCACCAGCCAATGCTTTTGGTACTTTGTATTCGAAAACCTTACTAGTGCTATCGCCACCAACCGATTTATTTCGCAAAATCACATAGTAATAATTATACAAAGTTCCTTGTAATTGAATTCCGATAAACGCAATCAAAGTAAACCAAATGCTGGTGTTTGAAACATAACAAATCGTCATCAGCAATAAAAAATTCAATACAATATCAAATACACTATCGAGATATCTTCCAAAATAAGATGGTGTTTTTTTTATCCGAGCTAATTCGCCATCGGCAGCATCTATTCCTGATTTTAAAACAATAAAAAATCCGGCAGCTAAATAGTAGTTATTTAAAATACAATAGATTGCAATTAAACCGGATACTCCAAAAAGAAGCGTAACGTGAATAGGAGTGAAGCGGGTATTTTTAAGTTGATTAGCAAGGAATTTCCCAAAAGGTCTTCCGTAATCGGATAAGTCAAGAAAAGCATCTTGAGCAGTAAGTTTTGACATTAAAAGTTACTAAATAGAACTGCGACAATATAGTCTTGGTATTTTATTTTGAAAAACGATGCAACGTATAGGTCATGGTTGTCAATAAAATAAAAGCCATAATCTGATGGGTTAAACCCAGCCACAAAGGTACGCTATATAACAATGTAAAAACGCCTAAAGTAAATTGTAAAAAAACGATTAAAACTAAGGTATTTAATCCGTTTTTTTGTTGAGAAGTAAGGGTGTATTTTTTACTTTTGAAATACAAAAATAAAATTAATCCAACCACTACATAAGCCATCGTTCTGTGCACAAACTGAACACCGCTTTTTCCTTCTGATAATCGCAATAACCAAGAATTTTTCTCAAGAATTACACTTTCGTGGATAAACTGTCCATCACTCATTAACGGCCAATGGTTGTGAATTAATCCGGCATTTAAACCAGCGACAAATCCGCCATAAATAATTTGAATGAGTAAGAAAACGAGTGTAATTCGTGCTAATTTTCTTAATGGAAGAATGACCGCTACTTTATCTGGATAGATTAAATCCAGTGCTACCCATAGGGTATAAGCAAAAGTGATAAAAGCAAAAGTTAAATGCAATGACAATCGAAAATGACTCACATCGGGATTGTCGACTAATCCGCTTCTGACCATAAACCATCCCAAAAATCCTTGAAAAGCACCCATTCCCAGAAGTATAATACATTTTTGAATGGTGGCTTTATCTAATTTTTTCTTTATCAGAAAATACACAAATGGAACGACAAAAACCAACCCGATAATACGCCCAATAAAACGATGAACCCATTCCCAGAAGTAAATAAATTTATAATCGGAAAGTGTAAAATCGTTGTGAATATTGATTTTCTGGTACTCTGGAAACTTCTTGTATTCTTCAAAAGTTTCCTGCCATTTGGCTTCCGATAATGGAGGAAAAGTATCGGTTACCAAATGCCAATCGGTCATTGATAAACCCGAATTTGTTAAACGAGTGATGCCTCCAACCGTAACCATTATGAATAGTAAAATACAACCTGATAGTAGCCAGTAAATAACTGATTTATTTTTTTTCATTTCTAAAGTAGCTGAGCAACTGAGTGGCTGAGTAACTGAGTTGCAAATTTAAATGTAATTCTATTTTTTGACCCGAAACAAACTATAAAAATTTATTAATTTTAAGAAAATGTTTTACGCAGTTACTTCGTAACTCTTTTCAATCCTATTTTTTCTGCTTTAGCCAAAACAAAATCGTAAGCTGCTTGGTATTCATTCGGAATGTCTCCTTCCAAAATGGCTTCCTTTACAGCTTCTTTTAGCACACCAATTTCTCTCGAAGGTTTTAAGCCGAACAATTCCATTATTTCTTCACCCGATATTGGTGGCTGAAATTGACGCACATGGTCGCGTTCTTCTACTTCAATAATTTTTTGCCGAACTATGTCGAAATTATTATGGTATTTCTTAAATTTTGCTGGATTTTTGGTGGTGATATCTGCTTCACATAATGTCATTAAATTGTCGACATCTTCTCCTGCATCAAAAACCAAACGTCGAACCGCCGAATCGGTAACGATGTCTTCTGCTAAAACTATTGGCCGCGAACTCATAATGACCATTTTCTGCACAAACTTTAATTTATTGTTTAACGGCATGTGCAATCGTTCGAATATTTTCTTCACCATTTTTCCACCAAG
>JANNCY010000184.1:0-30187 GCA_031387085.1 Flavobacteriales bacterium
AGTCTCTCTGGATTGCAAATCAAACTGCTCATAACCCTGTGGTGCCGCGTTATCACACAAACTATATGGTGCATACGCCGGCTGAGTGGATAATGGTAATGGATCTACTACGAGCTCCAATTCTACAATATCATAACAACCCGTAGCGGTAGTCTCTACCCTCACCCATAGGGTTTGGTTGTCGATAATCGCATTGGTATAATTCAGTACATTGCTTATCTGTCCTACTCCGTTTTGGGCATCGACTAAAGTTAGGTGGTAGGTTACCAAATGAGTAGCCACATTGATACTTCCTAATATTTGTGGGGTAACTGTCGTTAAATCAAATACTGCAAAGCCATCGTAATCATCATCACACTCGTGGTAATCCGATGGATCGGTGGCTACGGGGGTAGGATGAACTATAAGTTGGAGAGGAGCAACTTCAAAACAAGTGGTGGTATTCGATTCTATTCTAATATAAATGGTTTGTGTATTTATATTAATCGTTGTATAATTTGCAGGAGTAGTAATAGAAGTCCCATCAACTAAAGCATCAACTTGAGTTTCATGAAAAGTAACGGTATAAGGAACTCCCCCAGTTACTGAATTAATAACTTGAGTTAAATCAAATACACCAAATCCATCATTGTTAGTATCACAATATTCTATCGGCTGAGGAATAGTTACAAAAACATCATTAATAGATGACAAAACAGTAAAATTAGTAACAGTAGAAATACAATTTGAAGAAATTTGATTTGCAATTATTGAATGTGGTCCAACAGTTAAAGTCGAAAAAACCGGACTCGGCTGAAAGACTCCAGCATCTACAGCATATTCGAAATCGGCACCAACAGGGCTAGTAACGGTAACTAAACTGCTATTACATAAAGTCTGTACCGTAACAACTGGTGTTGTTTGGGGTGTTACAATAATTTGTAGTGTAGCCGTTGTAGCACAAATTCCGGTTGTAGGGGTAAAAGTATAATTTGTTGTTGCCGTGTTATCCAATGGTGGAGCCCAAGTCCCTGTAATTCCATTATTGGAAATCGTTGGTAAGGGCAATAACAAACTTCCTGCACAAATAGGTGCAACTGTTGTAAAAGTCGGAGTTGGTTTTGGTATAACTGTTATCATTAGAGACTGTGTAGTGGCACACAAACCTGTAGTTGGTGTAAAAGTATAATTAGTCGTTGCTGTATTGTTTAAAGCTGGCGACCAACTTCCCGTAATTCCATTATTGGAAGTCGTTGGTAAAGCCGCTAAAAAATTACCAGAACAAATTGGAGCTACTGCTGTAAAAGTCGGAATGGTATTCGGAGTAACAGCAATTGTTAATTGCGTCAAAGTTGCTGAAGTACATTGCCCTGCAGTAGGAGTAAAAGTATAAGTCGTCGTCGTTGTATTATTCAAAGGCGGTGACCAACTTCCAGTAATTCCATTGGTGGAAGTAGTTGGCAATGGTGCTAGTGTTCCTCCACTACAAATTGGCGACACTGCATTAAATGTAGGTGTGATAATCGGATTAACCGTAATCGTTAATTGTGTCAAAGTCGCCGAAGTACATTGTCCTGAAGTTGGAGTAAAAGTATACGTTGTTGTAGCTGTATTATTTATTGCAGGCGACCAACTTCCTGTAATTCCATTGTTGGAAGTAGTTGGTAATACTGCTAATGTTGCACCATTACAAATTGGAGCAACTGCTGTAAAAGTAGGCGTAATTAACGGATTAACCGTAATTGTCATTTGAGTTGCGTTACCACATTCTCCTGGGTTTGGAGTAAAAGTATAAATCGTTGTAGCTGTATTATTCAACGCAGGAGTCCACACTCCAATAACATTATTATTTGAAGTTGTTGGTAATGGTGCTAACGTCTGTCCTGAACAAATGGCAGGCACTTGTGTAAATGTCGGAGTAATTGGTGTGTAACAGGTTGGATAACAAGTTATGGTTTGACTCGGTGTGCAAAGTCCATTCCACGTTATAGTTAATACTACCGGATCACCAGGTATCACGCCTGTAATGGCATTAAAATTAGACGGCGAAGCAAATGTAAAAGGACCGTATGGTGTACCATTTACGGTATAATTGACCGTGAAACTAATTTGTCCGGCATTATTAAAATCAAATGGAGCATGCACTACCTGTGCCAGCACCAATGCCGGATTAGGAATTCCACAAATTAAAATTGGAGTTGCTGTTGGAGGAATTGGAACCGGATTTACCGTTAATACCACTGCATTTGTAATACATCCTACAGCTATATCTCTAATTATCACATTGTAAGTACCTGGAGCCAATCCTGTGAAGGTGTTGCTTGTTTGATAAGTTACTCCATTATTTATACTGTATTCGTATTGATTTACTGCATAAACATAATTTCCTACATTGGTGTAATTTTGTGGATTAATAGGCGTCCAGTTTGTTGGATCCCATATCGTTGATGGATGTGGCGCCGATGCTAATCTTCTATACGTATAACCTGAAGGTGTTGGTGTAAAAATTACGCCATCGGTTCGTCCCCATAAATCAATTTCAACATCAGTACTTGATGTTAATCGTATATTATCATTATCGTTTATTCCGGCACAACTTGCCACTACTAAATTGGGAACCACACCTCCTTGATTTGTCGCGCTACCAATGGCAACAACATAAACAGAGTTATTATTCAATATTCCAGCTAACGAAAATGAACAGGAATTAAATGCATTCCCATTATTGTAAACTTTCAATTTGTAATTCGCTAAATTTTTTGGAGCACCTGTCCCGTTATAAATTTCAACATATGTTAAAGACCCAACACTTTCATCAGTAACTTCGGATATAAACAAATCGGGAGGAATTGGCAAGGGTAGAGGATTGACCGGACTCGAAACTACAATTGTTCCTGTTAAAACACTACACGTTGGCTGTATAGTTACACTGGCAGCAACGGGTACTGAGCAAGTAATTACATTCGTACAGTTTTGATTTCCAGAAGTATAACAACCTATTCCTACTGGTGTAACTGTAATAACTACAATACTTGATGGACTTAATCCGAGAATTGTATAATTGGTAACTAGTACATTCCCTCCGTTAATAGGAGTTCCCGAATTAACCGTATAACTAATATTATAGCTCGTAGCTCCAGTTACTGCGCCCCAACCAAATCCTATTGAATTAGAACTTATTGTTGTGCAACTTACAAAAGGAGCGGCTACGATAGGATTTACTGTAACAATTACACTGTTTGACAAGCTACACGTTGTGGTGGTTGTAAATGATATATCATCAATTGCAAAATCATTACCGCTAGATGTAATAACTCTATCATACATACTTATTTGAGCAACAGTATTAACCCCTGAATTCCATAGAAATGTTCTAGGAACCCAATTACAAACTCCAACGGGAGTGAAAGGAGGAGCAAGTGAGACTCCGTTAATAACGACATCAATGCTACTAGGAGTTCCAGTTGCTACCGCTTGAACATAATAGGTAAAAGTATAATTCTGCCCAGGTATAACTGGAATTGTTTGTGACCAAAATTTATCATTACCTCCATTAGAAGTGGAGCCATCTACTACCATCATATTTCCTGTACCTCCATTTCCTGTACAAGGAGAAAATCCACCAAACCATGTGTTTGAATTAGTTACAATACCATAAGTTTTCTGAGTTCCAACAGGTATAGTAACCGCTAAGTATTGATAATCGGTAGTAAACCCAATATTACCCTGAGAAAAATTACCGTTAAAAACTAAATTCCTTGCAGTTGTTGGAGATGAAGTTACGGTATAGGTTGTTGTTTGTGTAGGACTCACGGTTGGCGTTGCAATATTAGGAGTTGTTAATGTGGCATCTGCAGGTGAAGCTGTCCATGTATAAGGTGTACTACCTCCACTAACTGATAAAGTTGTTGCAACTCCAGAACAAATTGTTGTTGGAGAATTTAACGTTAGATTTGGTGATTGACCAATTACAACAACAGGCAAAACTGTTGTAAGCGCTGGCAAACTACTATCTGTTACTGAAACAGAGTAAGTTCCCGGAGCTAATCCTAAAAAAAGTCCAGTTGCGTTAGTTGCAGTTGCTGCTCCAGAAATGGAATACGAAACATAGGGCAAAACTCCACCTACTCCATAAACATAAATTGATCCATCGTTTAGCGTTGGACAAGATGGAACTATAACAGAATAATTAACAGCTAAGGGTATTGATGGCGTCAAAACGGACAAATTATCCGTATTAGAACCTTTGTTTACAAGTAGTTCTTGAGCTGATAAACTTAATGAAAAAAAGATTATTACTAGCTTAAGAAAGCGTTTTAAAAATAGTTTTGAAATCATTTTATAGTATTATTTGGGCGTGGCAATTTACTACTATTTAGTAATATATCACAAGTTATTTTTATATTTTAGCGTTTAAAAAAGAATAAAAAAGCCTTTTTAAAAATAATCAAAATTGATAAATACTCCCCAAACTTATATATCTAAACGTCAAACTTTTAATAAAATTATTAACAATAGCAAGATTTGTAACACTTCCTAATTCTAATTCTGATTAATTTGAAAAAAAATGCGTAAAATTGTAGCAGTAATCTAAAATTATACATCATGGGATTAGGCGATTTTTTAAAAAATTTATTTGGTTCTGCCAAACAAAATGCAGGTCAAATGGCTGATAAAGCCGAAGGTTATGCTGAAGAAGCATTTGAAAAAGTAAAAGAAGCAGCGGCTCCACTTGTTGATAAAGCCGAAAGTCTTGCAGAATCAGCGAAAGAAAAAGTTATTGAATACGCTCCTGCCGCTGGTGAAGCCATCGAAAATGCTATTGAAACCGTCAAAGAAAAAGCAAGTGAATTGACAGACAAAGCAGAAGAATTGGTTGGAAACGCCATTGATACAGTTAAAGAAAAAGTAAATGCTTTTACTAATGATGCGTCGGATACTGCTCCAGACATAGTAGAAGAAAATCCAAATAAAGTAGAAGAAGACGCCGATTAAATTCAGAAAACCTATATCTTTGTACTCATTAAATCACGCTTTTTTGCGTGATTTTTTTTAGTTGCTACAACATGAATCTACTTTTAGAAATAAACTCTTTAACCGAATACATCAAACAATTTTGGAGAATCATTATCGATTATTCTCCAAAATTAATTACGGCACTTATTGTGCTTTTTATCGGATTGTACGCTATTCGAATTATCAATAGAATTGTAAAAAATATAATGTTAAAACGAGAACTTGACGCCACATTGTCAAAATTCTTAGCCGACATTTTACTCTGGATATTGCGAATGTTACTTTTCGTAACTTTTATTTCCAAATTAGGAATTGAAACATCTTCATTTGTTGCCATTCTTGGAGCCGCTGGTTTGGCAATTGGATTGGCATTACAAGGTTCTCTTTCTAATTTTGCGGGCGGAATATTAATTATTCTTTTCAAACCTTTTCGTGTTGGAGATACCATAGAAGCTCAAAATGCAATTGGAAAAGTAAAAGAAATTCAAATATTTGTTACCAAATTAACTACTGCAAACAATCAAACGATATTTATTCCAAATGGCATATTGTCAAACGGTGTAATTACTAATTATTCTGTTGAAGGAAAACGCAGAGCCGATTTGGTGTTTTCTTTGTCGTATGAAACCAATATAAAAGAAGCAAAAAATATTGTTTTAAAAGTAATGGAATCACATCCGAAAGTTCTAAAAACGCCAGCTCCGACTATTATAGTTAAAGATTTAACGAACACTTCCATTCATATCGCTATTCAACCGTGGATAAAAAATGAAGATTTTTTAGTGGTTTCTTCCGATATTATAGAAAACTGCAAACTAGCATTTGATGAAGCTAAAATCAGTATTCAACCGATCTCGAAGGAAATTCCTAAATAGTTTTTTTCGACGTAATGAAAAAATCCTTTAAGTAATATGGTTCAAAATAAGCAACGTCTTCAAAATCCTGTTTTTGATATTTTGTATACGATAATACACTCATCTCATTTGCCGATGGAAAAACAACAATATCGTGAAAAACAAAATTTTCATTCGTTAAAACAGTTTTTGCTTTTTCATTGCTATCGCCAATAAAATGAAGGGTTTCATTGTAAGAAGTAAAACTGTCTTCGGTTAGAATTTCGGATTGAACTTCTCTGATTTTCTCTGCATTGGAATTAAAAACTGCACTGTATACTTCCATTCTTCGGGCATCAATCATCGGAATTATTAAACCATTTTCAACTTTAAGTTGATGCGCCAAAATCGTTAACGTATCAATAGCAATTAACGGAATTCCCAAAGCATAACAGAAGCCTTTTGCCGAAGAAACGCCAATTCGCAATCCGGTGTAAGAACCCGGACCTTTGCTAATGGCAATCGCATGTAAATCATGAAAAGTAACATTCGCATCTTTTAGAACTTCTTCTATAAATACGTGCAATAGTTCGGCGTGCGAGTAACCTTGTTCTGAAATCTCTTTGCAAAAAACCGTTTTCCCGTCTTTTGCCAATGCAACCGAGCAGTTTTTTGTAGCCGTTTCAATATTTAGAATATAAGACAAACTTTAAATTTATGGATTACAAGGACTTACCTTTTTTTCTCTGTTTCTTTACTTTTCGAATCGCCAATTACCACTTTATCACCCGAGTTTAAGTCTTTGGAAACTGTTGTATATGGTCCGATAATAATTATATCGCCTTTTTTTATTCCAGAAATTACTTCAATATTCGTGTTGTCTTGAATTCCGGTTTTTACAATTCTGATTTTCGCTTTATTGCCTTCTTTTACAAAAACACATTCAAATTTTTTATCCGTTTTTGGTACCACTTTTTTATCACCCGGTTTTTCATCTTTCACTTCATACAATTTTGTAGCAGTCGTATCGGCTTTCATTACAATCGCACTAATTGGCACACCAATGACTTTTTCTTTTCTTGTAGTAATGACATCTACTGTAGCTGTCATTCCGGGTCTGAATGGGGAATACGTAATTGGTTTCCCTTCTAATAAATCCATGTAGGATTCTTTTAGGATTCGCACTTTTACTTTAAAATTGGTTACTTGATCGGCCGACGCAGCAGCACTTGCCGAGTTCGATATACTCGTAACAATTCCTTTAAATTCTTTTTTCAAATAGGCATCTACTTGCACATTTGCCGAATCGCCTACATTTATTTTAACAATATCATTTTCATTTACATCGACTTCTACTTCCATATTGTTTAAATTCGCCACACGAAGTATTTCGGTACCTGTCATTTGTTGCGTTCCTAATACTCGCTCTCCCAACTCCACATTCAGCATCGAAATAGTTCCGTCTGCAGGAGCATAAATCGTAGTTCTTCCCAAATTATCTCGTGCTTCTTTTACAGTTGCTCCGGCACTTTGTACACTGTAATACGACGATTGTTTGTTGGCTTGAGCTACTTCAAAAGAGGCTACCGCTTTGTCCCAATCGGATCTTGAGATAATTCCTTTTTCATACAATGTTTTACTTCTTTCGTAATTGGATTTTGCTTCTTTAAACGAAGCGTCTGCCTGACTTAAACCCGATTTTGAAACGGATAAATTGGAAACCGTTCTGTTGTATCCTGAAGTATATAAATCGGGATTTATTTTGACCAACAATTGGCCTTTTTTCACCACTTGTCCTTCTTTTACCGGCAAAGCAATAATTTCTCCTGAAACTTCGGAAGATATTTTAACTTCAATTTCAGGTTGGATTTTCCCAGTTGCTGATACCGTTTCGACAATCGTAATCTCATCTGCTTTAGCGGTTTCAATTTCGACTCCTTTGTCTTTATTTCCGATAACTCCCGCTTTTGAAAGGGCAATTAAAAGTATTATCAAACCTAAAACCAATCCTAATAAAATATAAATTTTCTTCTTTGACATGATGCTTTTATTTTGTTGTGATTGGAATTCCGAAATAAAATTCCACTATTTTAATTTTAAATATATAATCGTATTTGGTTCTCAAAACTTCCGATTGTGCATTGTTGAACAACGTTTGCGCTTGATTAAATTCGAATGCATTCATCAATCCAACAGCAAATTTTTCTTTTGCATAATTAAATGCTTCTTGTCGAGCTTCTAATGCAGAAGTTGCCGATTCATAACTATTCAAAGCCCCTTTAGCATCTGTAATGGCATTGTAAACATTGCGCTCCAAATCCAATTCTGCTTGTTGCAATGAAATTTGAGAACGTTCTAAAGCAATTTTAGATCGAGAAACATTGTTTTTTGCTGCAAATCCATTAAGAATTGGAATGTTTAATTGGGCTCCAAAACTGTGTCCTTTGTTGTTGCTAAACTGATCAAATAAAGGTAAAGGACCGCCTAATACGGGATTTCCTGCTCCATCAAATCCAAGAACTCGTTCAGAATTACTCGCTCTTGTACTGAAACTGTAAAAGCCACTTAAAGTTGGTTGATACGCTCCTTTGGAAATTTTCACATCGCGCTGAGCAATCTCTAGATTGGTTTTAGCAATTTTAAGTTCTACCCTTTCCTCTTTTGCTTTTGCTAAAATAGCTTCTGGTGTTTGAACAGAAACCGGACTCTCATTCACATTATAAACTGTTTCCACAATATCAAAATTTTGAAAATCATCCATTTGTAACAATTGCGCCAAACTCAATTTGGATAAAAACAAGGCGTTTTCTGCGGCTACCAATCGCTGTTTATCGGAAGCGATTGTGGCTTTAACATCCAATAAATCTCCTTTAGGAAGTGAACCCACATTGACAAACTCTTCGGTTCTGGCGAATTGCTTTTCATCAAAAGTCAATTGTTCCTTTTGCACTTTTATGTTTTCTTTATTGAATAAAATCTGCAAAAAAGCAGCAGCTACATTTAAGGAAACATCGTCTTTCATTTTATCCAATTGGTATTGTGAAGCCACTTTAGAAAGATTGGCTCTTCTCAAACGATTTTGATTTTGCAATCCGTTGTAAATATCTATACTCGAATTAAAACCAGCAGAAGTAAATTGTGTGGTTTGATTTTCTAATAATCCTGTGGTAATATTTTGATTTAAACCAATATTCCAAGAATGCGATGAACTCGCATTTGCTGTTGGTAAAAAATTTCCAATGGCCGCTTTTTTCTCAACATTTGAAGTTTTAATATCAAGTTCAATCTGTTTAATAGAAATGTTGTTTTTGATGGCATAATCGACACATTCTTCCAGGGTCCAACTTTTGGATTGTGCAACTACGCTAACACTAGGAATTAGAAAAAAAAGTAAAAACAATAAAAGATTTATTTTCTTCATGAATTTTATTTCAAAAAATGAAAGTAATTTTGATTTACAAATTTAAGGTAAATTAATTCAACAGCGTTAAATTAACATTTCAATCAGACGTTAATTTCTTTTTTTTGTTACATTCACATCGAAAAAAACAGCAATAAACAACAACTCTTTTAGTATTCTTTTTACAATGAAAATAGCATTCAAGTTTTTAATGTATAGTTTGATGTTCGGCTTATTATTTGGATGTTCTAGTTCTCAAAAAATTGCGGCTTTAAAACCAGAACCATCGCTAAACACTCCATTAGTTTACAAATCAACTACTTCCTTTGTCAGTATGCCGATGGAAATCACATTAAAAGAGATTGAAAATCAATTAAATAAATCGTTAAACGGATTAATCTACGAAGACAATAATCTAAATGACGATAAAACAGAAATGAAAATCTGGAAAACCGGCACCATAAAACTCATCGAAAAAGATGGCAAAATTCAATCACTTTTACCACTTAAAATTTGGTCAAAATTCAAATACGGCACCGATTTTATGGGATTGAATGACACGCGTGAAATTGACCTTAACGGAACAATAACACTGCTAAGCGATGTAAAATTATCCAATTGGAAGATGAATACCAATTCTAAAATTGAAGATTTTGAATGGAGCGAGAGTCCGACTATTTTAGTAGCCGGAAAGAAAATTCCGATAACGTATATCATCAATCCAACGCTTTCCATCTTCAAATCGAAGGTGGCAAAGAAAATTGACGATGCGATTGAAAGTTCCTGCGATTTTAAACCGTATGTATTGGATGTGTTGGAAAAAATGAGTGTGCCGTTATTGACAAGTGAGCAATACGAAGCTTGGTTTAAAATGATGCCAATAGAAGTATATGTTACTGATGCTATCTTGCAGAAAAATAAAATCGTAATGGATTTGGGTTTAAAATGTACGATGCAAACGATGGTCGGACAAGAACCAAAAAATAATTTTAATAGAGAAGGAATTACATTCAAGCCTGTTACCAAAATTCCTGATAAAACTACAGCGAGTGTTGCTGCAATTTCCACTTTTGATAGTGCTTCCCGAATAATCACAAAGAATTTTCAGGGAAAAGAATTCGCTTCAGGAAGTCGAAAAATCACCGTCCAAAAAGTAGATTTATGGGCGAAAGACAGTAAAATGATTATCGCATTAGATATGGCTGGAAGTATTGATGGAACGATTTATTTAAGCGGAATTCCGAATTACAATTCCATAACAAAAGAAATCTATTTCGACCAAATGGATTATGTTTTAAACTCAAAAGGAATATTGACCCGAACGGCAAATTGGCTTTTACAAGGCACTATTTTAAGGAAAATTCAAGAGAGCTGCCGCTATTCTATAAAAGAAAACCTGGATGAAGGAAAGAAGAATTTACTTCCGTATCTCAACAATTATTCGCCCATGAAAGGTGTTTTTGTTAACGGTACTATGAATGATTTTGAGTTTGAAAAAGTAGAAGTTAACAACACCGCAATTATTGCTTTTATCACTGCAACGGGTAAAATGAATGTGAAAATTGACGGAATGGAGTAAATAGTATTCCGTAAAACCTAATTTGTTTTCTTTTTTGAGAACATTCTGTAAACAAAAATTCCAGCAATCCCAACTAAGATATACGGAATCGCCATTAAATACACTATTCCGTCATTTACGGCTTCGGCTTTTACGGAGTTACCTTCACTTTCTAAAGCTGCTCGGCACATAGCGCATTGGGCTTGTGAGTTAAGAGCAAAGAACATAGAGAATAGAAAATAGACAAGACGTTTATTAAAGAAAAATCTATATTCTATATTCTTTTCTCTATTCTCTATATTCTTTATTCTATTTTCTTTACTTAACATAATAAGGTGAAATCATCAAATACACTACAACACCAGTAACAGCAACATACAACCACAATGGAAATGTAATTTTTGCGATTTTTTTATGGGCATCAAAACGTTCTGCCAAAGCTCTGACATAGGTTATTAAAACCATCGGAATTATAGCAATAGAAAATAAAATGTGTGTTATTAAGATAAATAGATATATAAATTTAATAGCGCCTTCACCACCAAAATTAGTTCGTTCTGTTGTCATGTGGTAGGCAACATACATAATTAAAAACACTACTGAACACGCAATTGCTGTTGTCATTAATCGTTCGTGTAGTTTCCTTTTCCCGTTTTTGATAGCCATTACTGCTGTCACTAATAAGATCGCTGTAATTCCGTTAATAGTGGCGTAAATTGGCGGCAAATACGGCATCGGTTCAACGTTAAATCCAAGATCTTTTAATTTCACACTAAACAATATTGCGACAACGGTCGGAATTAAAATGGATACTGCAACAATTGCTTTACTGAACTTTTTATCGACTGTTTTTTCCATTACTCTTCTAATAACAATTTGATATCTTCTTTTATAGCGTTTACGCCTTTTTTATCCAAACCGTCATAATACATAATCGGATTTCCTTGTTCGTCTTTTCTGCATCTTATTTTTCCGGTTTTATCAATCAGAGCAAAAAGTCCCGAGTGTTCAAATCCGCCATTCACTTTACTGTTTTCGCCCGCAAAGATATTAAAACCTCTATTGGCAATAGCGTAAATATATTCTTTATCACCCGTTAAAAAGTGCCAATTTAATGATGTTGCGCCCAATTCTTTTGCGTGTTTTTTTAATACTTCTGGAGTATCATTTTGTGGATTGATGGTAATAGAGGCAATACCAAAATTTGGATTTCCAAAAAATTCATTTTGAATGGAAATCATATTTCGATTCATAATCGGACAAATCGAAGGACAAGTAGAAAAGAAAAATTCTACCACATATACTTTTCCGTTGTAATTGGTATTGGAAATTTTTTTGTTGTTTTGGTCGGTTAACTCAAATTTTGGAGCTGCACCAATCACCACTAAATCATTCCCATTTAGTTTGTCAATTATTTTAGGAACCGCATAGATTCCGAAAATCAATATAATAAAAGAAATTCCGATGTAGGATTTATTCTTCATTTGGATTGGATTTTACTTTATTATAAATATTGTTTTGCTTTAATGCCAAACGGTATTCTGCCAATATGATTTTCACATCGTCGGTCATTTCGTTGTGCAATTCAGAAACTAAAGTCGTGCTATATCCTTCACGGTATTCGGCATCGCCTTTTTTTACTTTTCCTTTTCTCCCTCTTAAGTTGCGTGCTTTATCAATTATAAAAACAGAGGATGTTCCTAGATTTTCATCTAGTTTCCCTTTTAATTGAAGACTATTATAAAACGTTGTGATTTCCTCTGGAGAAGCAAACACATAATGCCAGCGCGATAAATCGGAGATTTTATCAATTTTACTCTTAAAAGTTTCTGTTTTCGCTTCGGTTCCTATTGGTGCGATAAAGACCACTTGAAAATCTTTAAACTCGCTGTACTTTTCGTAAATTTTCTGATTAAGATTAAAAAAGTTTCCTTTTTTAGCATCGATGTCGGTTCCAGTAAATCCTAAAATGGTTATTCTATTGGATAATAAAATCGTTTGATTATCAGCGGTTTTCCAATTGTTAAATTCGGGAATCGTTTTGGTAATAATTGGCAATCTGGTAAAACTATTCACTCCAGACGCAAAAAATAAATAGGCAACAATTGGGAAAATAAAAAGAAAGAAAAGGACAAAATTCTTTTTCATTAGAAGTTGTGATTGTGAATTGCAAAAATAAAAAATCCCGTCTGGTTTACACAACAAGACGGGACTTTTTTTGAATTATTACAGTGTTAAAAATTCCATTTAATAGTCGAATTTTTAAATACACCAAATATATAATGTGCTTCTGTTAATAATATGAATACCAAATACAAAACTAGGAATATAACCGTCCAAACAACAGATCTTCTTAAAACAGTTGTTTCGGCTTCCATGTGCATAAAAGCCCAAACGATTCCGTATGCTTTCACTAAAGTTAATATGATAAATATCCAATTTAATAGATTCATTCCTATAAAATTGGTCATGTGTAATGATTCTGGTTTATATATCCCAAGAAAAACTTCCACAATAGTTACCGCTGAAAGGAAGAAAAATACTTTCCAAATTCTACCTGTATTAGAAACGTGCTCTGCGTGTGACATAATAATAAACTATAAAATTAAACTAAATAGAAGAATGTAAAAACGAAAACCCAAACCAAATCGACAAAGTGCCAATACAATCCGACTTTTTCAACCATTTCATAACTTCTTCTTTTTTCATACGTTCCGATAAGGATATTGATGAAGATAATGACATTGATAATAACTCCGGAAAATACGTGGAAACCGTGGAAACCTGTAATGAAGAAAAAGAAATCAGCAAATAATTTACTACCATATTCATTTCTTGTAAGGTTAGCACCTTCAACAACCAAATGCGCATTCGCCATCATGATGTCTGATTGGGCTCTAGTTAAAACCGTTTTATGCTTCGAATGGAATTCTTTATCATTTAAAGTTGGGTGCGCTCCTACCGAATGTGGTGCAGTTTCTTTAGAATAAATAACTTCTGTTCGTACTAACAAATCGGGATGCGTTTTAAATCCTTCCTGAACTTCGGCAACTGAATACGTTGTCAGGGTTGGCTCCTCCATAAACCATCTTCCGTTGCTTCTTTTTAGTTGCTCTCTTTCTTCTGGTAAGTTTGCAGCAAAATCTTCTAATTTTACTCTTTTCCCTTTTGCATCCACAAATTGAAGAATACTTCCTCCTTTTGTCTCAATGGCTCCATATTCACCATGAATAAAGTTTTTCCATTCCCAAGCTTGAGAACCAACGAATATTAAACCTCCGATGATTGTTAAAAACATGTAGAATGCTACTTTCCCCTTTTTCATATGATGACCTGCATCAACGGCTAATACCATAGTTACAGAAGAAAAAATCAAAATAAATGTCATTAAAGCCACATAGTACATTGGCAGATTTTGACCATGAGCAAACGGAAAGTGCGTAAACACTTCATCGGCTAAAGGCCATGTCTCGATGAATTTAAATCTTGAAAAACCATAGGCTGCTAAAAATCCTGAAAAGGTTAAAGCATCAGAAATGATGAAAAACCACATCATTAATTTTCCGTAACTGGCTCCTAATGGCTCGTTTCCGCCATTCCAAGTTCCTTCATTATTCCCATTAGTAACTGTTGATCCCATAAAAAGTAAAAGTTAAAAAGTTCCCAAATTTACATTTTTTTCTTATTTAAAGAAATATAAAAATAAAAACAAATAAATCCACAAGAAATCAAGAAAGTGCCAATACATTGCACCTAGCTCAATACCAAGGAATTGACTTGAATTGTACTTTTGTTTAAAATGATTATAAATTATAATTAATAGCGAAATAATTCCTCCGGTAAGGTGAGCAAGATGTGCTAAAACTACCAGATATAAAAATGTTGCTGTGATATTACTTTGTGGTCCGGTTAAATAATTCCCTTCAGCCACCATTTGATTGAACCCTTGAAATTGAAAAAACACAAATGACAATGCTAAAAACAACGTGGTTAAAAGTAATAGTGTTGTTGTTTTTCTATCGTCTTTTTGAATGGCTTTTTTAGCAAAATGGAAGGTAATACTGCACAACATTATAGCTATTAAGCTAACAAAAAAAGCCGATGGCATGTGAAAATCTTTCGCCCAATCTGCCCGTTTGCTGCTCACAATAAAAGCACTTGTTAATCCGGCAAACATCATGGTCATACTAATCATTCCAAAAAGCAACAATAATTTGTAAGAGCGATTCGATCGTACTTTATGTTCTTCGGCGGTCATTGTCATAATTATCGTAAAAATTTATCTGTTATGTATATAATTTGCAACAAAGTTATATAAAAAACGCTAGTTAACATTAATGCTTTTGCGGATTTTGCCGTTCTGTTTTGGTATAATTTTACGGCATAAAACAACATCCATAAGCCGAGCAAAAATACAACAATTGCAGCAATTGGCGAAATAAATAATTGCCCTGTATATCCTAAACTTGGAAGCAGCGATGCGACTATCAACCAAGCAGTATATAAAATAATTTGCATGGCTGTTGATTTGTCTTTTTTACCTGTTGGAAGCATGTAAAAACCTCCTTTTTCGTAGTCTTCGTATAAGAACCAACCGATTGCCCAGAAGTGTGGAAATTGCCAGAAAAACTGAATTAAAAACAACGTTCCCGCTTCAATTCCGAAATTGCCCGTAGCCGCAACCCATCCCAACATAAACGGAATAGCTCCCGGAAAAGCGCCAACAAAAACGGCTAAAGGTGTTTTTGTTTTTAACGGTGTGTACAAACTCGTGTAAAGAAAAATAGAAATCGCTCCAAACATGGCTGTTTTTGGATTGATGAGATACAACAAAACGATTCCGATTATAGTTAATACGCTCGCGATAAGTAAAGCTATATTTGGTGTCATTCTTCCAGCTGGAACAGGACGATTTTTGGTTCTGTCCATCAACGCATCCAAATCTTTTTCGATGACTTGATTGAAGGCATTGGAAGCACCAACCATGCAATAACCACCTATAGAAAGCATTGCTAATGTAGTCCAGCTAAATGGATGTTCGCCATCAAAACCCAATAAATAACCTGCAATGGAAGAAAACAAAACACTTACAGCCAATCCTGCTTTGGTGATTTCTTTGAAATCCTGAAAAATAGATTTAAACGATACTGTAGTTGTTGTCAATGGATATTTTGTTTGCCAAAATTTTTTGCAAAAGTAGTGCATCAAAAAGGATTTGACAAAAAACAAAGTATAAAATTATTGAATAATTTAAAACTCCTAATAATCAAAATACCAATTAAAAATATCACATCGCAAACCGATGGAGAACCAAGTGGTACTTTCCTTAAAATGCAATGCGGTATCTTGTGTCGGATTGAAATTTCGATAAATCAAACTTCCAAACAATTTCATATTGGTAGCTGGATTTACCAAATAGCCCGCTTGTAAATCGGCGATGAAAACGTTGGTTTTATTTCCTTGTCCGATGGTAACACCGGTGTCGGCATAACGATCATCATTGTAATTTCGGTAGATATTGCTTCCGTAATTCGAATTCGCACCCGAATCGGAAAAATCCAATCCTCGGTGTCCCACTGTAATTTTAGCATCGCCAAAATAGCGTCCGTTATGATACCGTGCAATTCCGATAAACTCTCTAAAATTCCCACCCCATTGGTGTCCCAAACTCTGATTGTTATGTCCGTAATTCGTTAACACGTTGCTGTGCGCATAAACATACGGACGAACGTGGTTGTATTCTACTTGAACCAATAAATTTTTTATCGAAAACGCATTGAAATATTTTACTCCTAATTGGTAACCAAATTTGTTTTTCCAACTTTTTTCTCCGCCTTTTACATCTCCTAATGAGAATTCATCGAGTAAAAATTGTCCGTACAAATTGAATTGGTTGTTCCATTTGTATTTGGAACTGATTCCCAAAAGGGCGTTTCCACTTTTGGAAGACGAGGCAAATTCGACCGTTCTATAAAAAATAATAGGATTTACAAAACTAAAATCGAAAGCACGATTGTTTTGATTGGTCCAAACCACTGATTCGAAAAAAGAAATATTCAATCGTTTGGAGGCGTTCCAACTTAAATAATGACTTGCTGCGTATTTTGTAGCGTAGGTTCCGTCGATTGTTGCATCTGGACGAACATCTTTGAGCCAAGTATAAATATTGGTGTATTTTATTTTCCAGAATTTAGTGTTGATTTTAAAATAAGGATACGGACTCGCACCATCGCTCAAGAACAATGAACGATAACCATCACCTATAAAATTTCTTCCGTAGCCGAGTTGCAAATCGAAGAATTTACTCGGTGCAAAAGTCAAATTGGCTTCGGCCAAAGGGAAATCGTATGCGTCTGTTTTGAATTCTTTCGCAATTCCGATTCCGGGAATAATGGCCGGATTTCCACCTGATGGTTTTATCGATTCGGCATAGCGGTTGAAATAATCAGCGAAGCGTCCTTGGCTTTCAAAAATGGTTGTGGTGAAATTTATTTGAGAACCTAATCCTCCTCTAATTTGCAATCCACGTGTATTGATATAGGTGTAATCGGAAACACTCGGACTGCTTTTCCCCATTTGTAAATCGAAAATCGGGTTCATTGTAAACCAATAATCTTCACCTTGTATAGCAACGGTATTTTCATTGAAAAGTTTTCTTCCCCACCATGACTTTTTGTTCATTATTAATTTGGAGTTGGCTTCCGATAAGTTGTAATATTTATTTACTTCGGCGTAGGTAAATGGTTTTGAAGCCGTGTGATTGTTAGTCCCAACCTGATTCATTGCGCCATCAAATTGCGCGTAATAACTGTGTGATAACGGAATATTGAGATGACTTTCGAACTGTGGATTTTGGAATTTTTTATAACTCGTTTTAACCGCATCGTATTCTGTTAATTCTTTGTTTTTGTCGTTTTTAGTGGATTGAATTGGCGTTGGTGTTGCATTAAAAGTATCGCTTTCCATTTTAATTTCTGCCGGATTTTGCAATGGAATAGCAATTCGAATGGTAAATTTTGAATACGTTGGTTTGCCGTTGTAGGTCGCTGGTTTGATTTTAGGAAACTTGTCGAAAACCCTTTTACTTTCTTTTATTAAATCGTCTTCAAGAGCATCGACGTATAAAATTTTAAAACTTCCTTTTTCATCGACTTCAAAAAGTATTTTAACAACTGTTTTTGGATTTTTTGAATTTGCTGGCACTTGAAAATTTTGAAATACAAATGTCTGTACTTCGTTATAAAAACAACTTTCTAATTCTTTTGCTTGCTTGCTTTCACAATTCGGAAAAGTTGGAAATTGCTCGCTGTACACATCTTGTCCAAATGTTAGGTACGACCAAAAAATAAAAAATAGTAAAAAGGTGTTTTTAAACATTTATGATTAAATAAAATTGATATTCTTTTGTTGTATCAGCACAGATAGCGAGGATTTGCAATCCGTTTTTATCATCTGCCAATCTTAAAACAAATCTAATAAAAAAACTACAACATTGCTGTTATAGTTTTTTGTTTTCTATTTATTGTGGGCATGGATTTCAAATCCGAGTTATCGGCTTTTTTTCTTTTACCACATAAGACACAAAAAAAGCTCTGAAGTCACAAAGCTTGTGTGCCTTTTTTTTCTTATGTGACTTATGTGGTTATAGTTGCCATTTATTTAAAAAGATTTTGTTTACAAACAACAATCCTAAAAAAGCTCCTGAAGAATTGGCTATTACATCAAAGATATCCGGACTTCGAGTAGCCGTAAAAGATTGAAGCATTTCCATTAAAATCCCATAACCAATAGCAATAAATAGAATTGTTATTCCTGACTTTTTGGTGTAATTACTTTTGTTTTTATACAAACTCCACAGTACTACAAATCCAAAATACAATACAACATGAACTATTTTATCTTTATTTGGAATCGGAATAGTAGTTCCAAAACTTCCTATTGTTACTAAACTTAGAAATGTAATGAGTACCGTCCAAGTTATGGCAAAAAATAATAAAGTGGATTTATTAAGCACCAATTAAATCTCCGTATGCTTTAGCGTCAAGTAGTTCGTCACATTGTGACATGTCAGAAATTTTTATTTTTATCATCCAACCTGCACCATAAGGATCGCTATTAACACTTTCTGGATTGCTTTCTAAATCATCATTGAATTCGATGATTTCACCTGACAATGGTAAGAACAAATCGGATACTGTTTTAACTGCTTCTACGGTTCCGAAGACTTCATCTTTATCAAGCGTTTGATCGAGCGTTTCAACTTCTACATAGACGATGTCTCCTAATTCTTTTTGAGCAAAATCGGTAATTCCTACAGTAGCTACATCACCATCGATAGCAACCCACTCGTGGTCTTTGGTGTATTTTAAATTTGCTGGGATATTCATTTTAATTGTGTTTATATTTTCTTCAAAAGTAGTACTTAATCTGAAGTATTCATATATGTGAATTATATTTTTTATTCGTCATATATGGAATCGCTTTTTTTATTTGTGTTTTTTCAAAACTTTTTGTTAGTGGCGATTTTAAATGGATTTACTAACAATTATTAGTTTCCAAAATTATATCGCAATGTAAATCCAGCTCTAATATTCGTTAAAGGAAATGAGGTTGAAATAACTGCTTTTGAAAACGAATGATCATAGAAGAAAATTACGTTCAGGTTTTTACTAAGCGCATAATCTGCTGTTAATTTCCCCGACCATATATTTTGTCCACCACCCAATTGATTGTTATTATAATCTAAATAACGAACAATTGTTTTGTTGTTTCTGTATGAGAAATCGACTTTTACATTAATATCTCCTTTTATAATTCCGGTAGCAGAATCGGCCAATCGAGAAGAGAAAATAACATCTTTAAATCGATATCCAACTCCAACAATATATTCAACTCCTTTAATTTCGGTAAGTAAATTATTGTCGAAACTCATCGAAAGCGCTCGGTCTTTCTTCATTTCCGCTAGGAATTTGAATGAGTTTTTCAATTCAAAATCAATTCTCGCTAACGGACTAAATTGCTCTACAAGATTAATGTTTCCGATTAATAATTTACTATTGAAATTTCCACCTTGATCTAAACCGTTTGGATGCAGATCGTATTCGAAATTAGAACGAAACGAATTAATCGTATACGAAGCTTTATAACTGTGTTGAATAGAGAAACGTTTGAACTTATCTTTAAAATATTTATAACGCATTAAACCGTTATATTTGATGTTCCAGTTCGGAAGTGGCATATCTCTAAAAGGACTTAATGAGATTTTCTTGGCGCCTTCACCTTTAGGTTCTGCAATCGAACCTACTCCGTCAAGGAAACCAACACCTGTACCAGTATATGCTGCTAAAAACGAAGGAATTAATACGACTTGACTGTTCTTCCCAAATCCTTGTGGATAACCGTCTGCATCTAAAGGATACGAAGATGAACCATAATAATTAGTAGCTAATCGATTCGCTATAATAATTCTATTACCTCTAAATTCATCAAATGCGGAAGACGAATTTTCATCACTTGCTTTGAAAGACGTTTTCAACATTATAGTTGATATGGCAAAATTTCCTGTTGTGTAGGGTGATCTCGAATTATAGTATCCATCTTCAGACACATCAAATTGTTCGGAGAAATTACTTGCATACGTTCTGTTACCCGTTAAATCTATTTTAAAATCGGGGAACAAATCGATATTTGCAGTATAATTCAAAGTTTTATTTGTTACCTGTGTAAAACTTTGATTGAACTCAGGATAGTACGTAAGCCAACCATTTTTAGCGGCTTCAAAACGCACATCATCTTGACTACCGAAAGCAAATCCGAGAGATGGTTTTGCAGTTCCGAAGAAACCAATACTCGGTGTATACCCTGGTAAAACCGTACCTTTATTTTCGGTATAATCAACTTGAATGTTTTTAACACTAGTAAGTACTCCAATTAAACCATCTAAAAACAGACTTCGCTCCTTTATTGTACTTGGTTTTACTGCTGTAATTTTTTCTCCTGGTTTTGGAGCAACAGTCGGAGTCTTAGATTCGGCAGCTTTAGGTTTTTTAGTTAGTCCTAAATATTTATAAAACGAATCCATCGCGAAAGCCGTATTCAATCGATGAGAACCTGCATTTTGAATGGTATTTCCTAAATCGATAAATGTATTTGGATCATCTGGTGAAGGCACTTGAGAAAGCGCTAAAGATGACTTTTGCCAATTGTAATCACCCGTATAAGTATAAGTAGATTTCACAAAACTTAAGAAAGGCAATTTATTTATAGGCAATTCGTAATTCACCACCAACTGTTGCGTGTGTTGATTCGGAGTTCCTGGATTGAAATAATCGGTAAAGACTGTGTAGCTATTATCGGGTTCGTTATTTTCATTTAGATAATTTCTAACAATGTTATTCGAACTCGCAGTAAAATTAAGTTTTAATGCTTTCGTTAAATTATAATTAAATCCATATTGATAATTAAACATGAAGTTTCTTCTGTACAACGATTCTAATCCTAATCCTTCAACATCAACTTGTCTGAATTGTTGTTTATTAAATTGTCGGTTAATATTTGTACTGAACGAAACACTTGAAGGCAAATAATTAAAATTAAATTCACTCAATAATTTCCAATAGTTACTTTTGCTAAATATTTTTGATTTCTTAAAAGGTTCTAAAGGCTTTGGTTGAAATGCAAATGTATAATCAGCCGCCGAATTTACAAGTTGATCTTTGTAATTTTCAATTTCATAATTATGACGATTCACTTCATTATAAGAATACGAAAGCGTTAAATTCTCAGGATCATAAAAATGCTGTTTTTGATCTTGTGTTCTTTCTTTTTTAACACCAATAAAGTTGATGCTTCTCCTTTTTGTATAATCTATAGCTCTGTTTCTAATATTACTTCTTTCTGCTGCATCTGCAGTATTATCTAATAATTGATCCAATCTGATATCGAGATTAAATGGATCATACTGCGGCGTAATTGTTTCTTCACCAACAGAATAGTTAAATGGCAAATTAATTCCCCATTTTTTTGGCAACAATTTCCCTAAACTTAAATTGGTTACTACATTGTATTGAAAAAGGTCTTCTCTACTTCTTTCATTTGGTCCTTGCTCTAATGTTCCAAAACCGGCTGTACTGTATTTCCCAGTAGCAGAAACAGTAGCGAAATCGGCCATGTTGGCGTCTAAATTCAGAACTGTAGCCATACCGCCTTTGTTATCCATATCGGCAATTCGCAATTCATTAAACCACACTTCACCACGAATATCCTTGGCACCCAACTCTCCCGTTTTGTATTTATTTTTTATACCTACCATTAAAGTCCGAATCAAACCGAAGTTTGGATTTCCTTTAATTCCTAATCTTAATTTGTTTGGTTTACCTGCTAATGACGCATCCAATTCATCTTCATTTTTATAATATCCGCCATCGGGATCATTAGGAGCGGCACTAAATGCCTGGATTTTTAATTGCGTTAACAATTCTAAAGCCAAATCCATCTGATTGGCTTCCGGCCATATTTCTTCGGCAGTTGTTGCACCGAGTTGTGTTTTCTTTAAAGGAATTTCAACTTGGTAATAATTAGATGTAAAATCATTACCAAATCGGATGAATCCCACCATTTCGTCATTTTCCAACGGATCGCCATCATCAACCAATTCCTCTGCGTGTAAAAACATTTTTAGCTTTTTGTACTGACGCATGTCTACGCTTACATTTTTAAAAACGGCACGTGAATCGGATGGTTCTAGACCTCCTACACTAATATTAGCTGAATCTCCTGAAACCCGAAGCGATAGTGATTGTTCGTTTTGATTAATTAGTGAGTTGCCACTATAATTTTGTTCTCTTTCCACTCCAGGCGGCATCACATAGTTTATAGGAGATCTGGTTTCATTCTCTTGAAGGTTAACCACCTGCACTTCAAAATTAGTTCCGTCATCACCAGGAGGGTCTTGTGGTGTAGGCCATTGAAGAGAACTATCATATCTTCTCCATTCGCCACGAACTAAGTCTAAAGCTCCGAAACGAAGCGTAACATCGCTGTTAAAACCTGTCATGAACATTCGCATAAAACGAATGGAACGAAAGTCAGTGATACTTCCAACTGTATTGTAGTATTGATTTATCGGCACTTTAAATTGCACCCATCTGGCTTTAGTTGTCAGACCATTTGGTAATGTAACTTCTGTTAATTTTCTATCGGTAATAAAACTTGTTCCAACAGGAGCTAATTCCATTGTAAATGGACTAATATCGATTCTATATTCATAATACGCATTAATCGTATTCATGGTATTGTCTCTGTTGATGTCTTCAACATCCGGAACAGTTGTAGAACCTCTGTTGTCTTCAGTAACATCCGTTGGTGAATTTCCTTGTACGTTATTGTAATTATTGTAACGTCCCACGACATTGTTTCCTCCTGCTTGCAAAAAGTATTGATAATTATCCGCAGCTGGATCGGGTTGTGCACCAAAAGCTGGAAAAGTAGCACTTTCATCCGTATCGTTTAAACCATCATAACCAATATCTTGAATTGCTCTATTAGTTGGATCATTATCGAATGCATAGATTAACGATTGGGATGCGGGTACTTTCCCCCAAATAGTTGGGACGGATGGTTGCGTAGAACCAGGTATTGGCAATCCATTTTCATATAATTTCCTGCCGTCTTTTAAAATATCTTCTGATATTTCTCCAAGATTAAAATAGAGTGCTCCTGGTGAAGTTGCTACTGCTCCCGGAACTAAAGCATTCCCTGGATCAAAATAAGGATCTAATACCCAAAACTGGATGTACTCGACATTACTTTGCTCAAAATTGGTTGAATTTAGCGATCGTGTAATTCCACCATAATTTTCACTCGGATTCGGTAAAATATTTGTTGAAGCTGCTGCCGGATTGAAATTATAAGGTCCACGTTCTCTTGGATTATAAGTTAAATCCAGCGTATTAACAATTTGGGTTTGCCCCTGAACAATATCCAAAAGTGGATACAACTCTTCGCTAAATATACGTCGGGTTTTATTCAGTGATAAACCATCTTGAGTGATACCACTTGGTGTTTGTGTATAAAAAATAGGGTCTATCGTATACCAAGATAATTTACCTCTTTTGTAACCATAAGACAAGTCGTTTGCAGTACCACCAAAATCATTATATGATGGAGTGTTCCCAACTGTAGGCCTTTCTGGAGTAGAAGACAGTGTCCAAGATTGAGCAGAACGCATATCGAGATTGGTTTGAGAACCTTCAAAATCGTCTACATAAACTGTTGCTTCTCCTTGAAATTGATCTGCTTTAGGAGAATCTGGTTTTAAGAAAGCGACCTCACCTCTAAACGATAAATTAGAAGGAGCATCAGTATCTATATTTGGTAGTTTATTTACTAACCGCGTAAAAAACGGAACTTCGGTAGAATAATTAGTATTCAATCCGAAAATGGTATTGTTTACCGATTCTTGTCCGTAACTCGATTTTTGAGTAAACGGTCTTTCTGTTAAACGTAAAAAAGTAGCGCCAACAAGAAATTTATCGGTGAATTTATGTTCGATGTTAAATCCGAAGAAACGTCGAGTTTGCTGACCAAATACCGAATTGTTTTCTAATGAAACTTCAATTGGCGTATTCGATGCCGCTAAAGACGGATCTAATATTTGCACTCTTCCCGCTTGATAATTGACACTGTAATCTACTCCTTCAACAAGAATTCTTCCACCAGCTGTAACTCTAACGGAACCACGAGGGACATTAAAAGCGCCTAATGGGATTCCGTCTCCGCCAGCCGATTTGAATTTCCCTCTTAATTGGAATTTGTTTTTATCACTGTATTGCAATGCACCAGCCTGAGTGGTTTCGTACATATTTCGGAAAACATACTTCGCTTGATTGGAGTTATAATCATTAACTATTGTTGGATCACCTTCGTAATTTTCTGTTGGTAAGGATCTTAATTTTTCAAATAAGTATTTACCAAAAGGTTCTACTGTTGTAAAAATTAAACGTCCGTTTTGTTGGTCTACAGTTAATCCTGGTAAAAAATCGAAGAAACCATCACCACCTTCCTGAGGGTCATTATTAAAATTCAATCGGTCTACATTGAATACTTTTAATAAAGGTGTTTGTTCAACATTAGCAGGTAATGGCGTTGCGCCAGCTTGTGTAATGTAGTTTAAAGGCGATGGATCTGTATACAGTATATTAAATCTAAAATCTTCTTGTTCTAATTGATAGCCACCTGGAATTTGATAGATGTTTTTCATCATCAAGTTCCAAATTGGTTTCTCCACATTGGTGATATTACTTTTTAATGTTTTAAGAATTAGCGTTTGCGTTTCTGGAATTCCGCCCGGAGTTACTACTGTTGCTTCTCCACCATCGGTACCAAATTCACCAACCTGATAGATATCCGAACCAATGGTATATTGATACGCAACTGCTAAAACTTCATCATTTGCCAAACGTTGTTGCAACGAAATATAACCGAGTTGTGCGTTGAAAGTATACTCGTTAGCTGTTAATTTTCTGGCGTTTTCTAATTTAGAATAATCGGTACCTTCATTGACAGCTGTGGTATTATTGAAACCTTGATTTGACGTTACAATTTCTCTAATATTAGCATTTAATAATCCGCCAGCTCCTATTAATGCCGGGTCGTATAAGTTATTTCTGTTGTCAGCTGGTAAATTATCCGAATCTAAAATTGGTGGAGTTGCTGGGTTAAAAAAGTTAATTGGAGGGTTCTGAATAGCAACCAAATCACCAGGGAGTATTCCAACGTATTGTGCCTCACCTAAATCTTGTATGGCAATAATGTTTCTCAGATTATTATTGGTCGTACTTACACGGTTTTGTCTGTTGGTCACCCAAACTTCCAAACGCGTAATTTGCACTCTACTATCGATAAAAGGATAATTTCGTAAGGTTCTATCGTAACGGTTTCTAAAATATTGCGATAAGAAAAAGTGTCTGTCCGAATCATAGTCTAAAGCGAACAATTCAAAATCCTGAACAGTTCCACCACCTTGAGATGTTACGCTTTTCGTTTGCGATTTCTGTTCGGAATAGACTCCCGTAAAAGTTGTTTTTCCGAATTGCAATTGTGCCTTAACTCCAAATAAACTTTGTGCTCCCGTAATTAACGAATTACTCAATGGCATGCTTACGTTTCCGATTTCAATTTTCTGAATGATGTCGTCTTCGGTGGGAGCGTATTCTAATTTGATAAGATTCTGGAATGAGAAAGTCGATTCGGTATCATAGTTCGCATTGACACTTAATCGGGTTCCGACTTTACCTTGTAAACTCATGCTAATTCTTTGATCAAAATCGAAAGTAGTAGTCGATTTATTTCGTGGTGAAAAAGTAGGATTGTCTTGTTTTGTGTAACGGATTCCAAGATCCATTTCGACAGATCCTGTAGGTTTCACATCGATAGTATTGCCGCCGAAAACGGTTTGGAAAAATCCGGAATTCACATAATAACGCGGTAATAAATCTTTTTTAGCTTCTTCAGCTCCTTCTTTTTTCCCGTCGATAGCGTCCCCTTTTTTCTTGAAATAATCTTTAATTTTTTCCTTAAGGATTAAATCTTCATATTCTTTTTGCGTTAAAATAATAGGGTAATTGATGTTGTAATTTCCGAAAGTACTATTAAAAACATATCGGTCTGTAATTGGGTCATAGGTATAAGCATCTACAATACTTGGTGGATTACCAAGTTGAATAGTTCCTAATTGACTTCCTGTTTGTGTCGAATCTTGTTCTTCAACTTGGGAATAAGATGAAGTACTTTGAAAGAACAAAAATAAAATAAAACTAAATTTTATTAATGTATATAGGTTTTTATGGTAATGTGTTTTCAAAAACTATAAATTTTTTAATGCCTGTTTAATAATTGTTTCAATAGTTGCCTCAGGATTTTGGCTGATTACTTTATCGACCACTCTTTCAGAAGCTTTTCTAAGAAATCCTAATACTTCCAATGCTGATAACGCTTCATCCCTATTTGTATTGTTTTGAGTAAGCGAAATTTCATCTAAATCGTAAATTTTTAACACTTTATCCTTTAAATCCAGGATTACTCTTTGCGCTGTTTTAGCTCCAATTCCTTTAATTGACTGAATAGTTACTACATCAGCAACTGCGATGGCTTGTATAATTTGTTTTGGTTCTATAGAAGACAACATTGTTCTTGCAATACTAGCACCAATTCCCGAAACAGAAAGCAACATTTTAAATACTTCTCTTTCTGATTTTTCTACAAATCCGTACAAAGTATGTGCATCTTCACGTATTAATAAATGGGTGAACAATTTTATATGTTCCGATGTTGGCAACAAAGAATACGTATGAAGTGAAATGTGAATATGATAACCAACTCCTCCACAGTCTATTACAACATCGGTGGGGGTTTTCTCCACTAATTTCCCTTGAATATGTGCTATCATAGATATTCTAAAGTTAATTCAAATATAGTAAAAAAGTTGAATTGACACATTTACAATTTTATTATTTGCCTTAATTTACTTTTATCGCGTTGATTTTTTTCTGCTTTTCTTGTGCATCTACAACAGCAACTGCTACCATATTTACCATTTCTTCTACACTTGCTCCCAATTGAAATATGTGAACTGGTTTGTCCATTCCGAGCATAATCGGACCTATCGAATCCACTTTATACAATTCTTTTAAAAGCTTGTACGTGATGTTAGCCGATTCTAAATTAGGGAAAATCAAGGTGTTGACTTTTTTACCAGCTAATTTAGAAAAGGGAAACTTGTTTTTCAACATCTCTGGATTCAAGGCAAAATCAGATTGAATTTCACCATCCACAATTAAATCGGGATAATAGTTGTGCAAATATGCCACTGCTTCTCTGACTTTATTGGCGCTTTCGTGAGTTGACGAACCAAAATTAGAAAATGAAACCATCGCAATAACGGGTTCCATTCCGAACATTCTTACCGTTTTTGCAGTCATTAAAGCAATTTTTGCCAAGTCATCGGCACTTGGATCTGGATTGATTGCTGTATCCGATAAAAACATCGGACCTCGGTTGGTCATCATCATGTTGGTCGTGGCAATTAATGAAATCCCAGGTGCTTTCCCAATCAATTGCATCAACGGCTTTACTACAGTTGGATAACTTCTAGAAAAACCAGAAACCATAGCATCGGCATCACCTAGATTGACCATCATGGCTGCAAAATAATTTCGTTCACGCATCCATTTTTGAGCATCTAACAACGATATTCCTCTGCGTTGTCTTGACTTCCAATAAATTTCAGCATATTCCAAACGCCGTTTGTCTTCTACTTTTGTCTTAGGATCAAAAATTGGCACATCGGCATCAAAACCTATTTCGGTTTTGAGTTCTAAAATATCTTCTTTTCTTCCTAATAATATCGGATGACCGATTCCTTCTTCATATACAATTTGTGCAGCTTTCAACACATCCAACTGATCGGCTTCGGCAAACACAATGCGCTTCGGATCAGTTTTGGCTCTGTTGGTGAGCAATCGCACCATTTTATTATCAGAACCCATTCGTTCTAATAATGTTTCGCGGTAATTATCCCAATCGGTAATTGGATTTAAAGCCACTCCCGATTCCATTGCAGCTTTTGCCACAGCTGGTGCAACCATGGTAATCAATCTTGGGTCGAAGGGTTTCGGAATAATATAATCACGTCCGAAATTTAATTTGGTTTCACCATAAGCAATATTCACTTGTTCTGGAACACTTTCTTTTGCTAAAGCAGCCAGCGCATGAACCGCAGCCATTTTCATCGCTTCGTTAATCTTGGTCGCACGCACATCGAGCGCACCGCGGAAAATATATGGAAATCCGAGTACATTATTCACTTGATTTGGATGATCGGAACGTCCTGTTGCCATAATAATATCTTTACGCGTAGCGATGGCTAAGTCGTAATTGATTTCAGGGTCGGGATTCGCCATCGCAAAAACAATAGGATTCGGTGCCATTCCAAGTAACATATTGGAAGTAAGAATATCACCCGAAGACAAGCCTAAAAAAACATCAGCACCTTTCATCGCTTCTTCTAAACTAATGTCCAGAATGTCTTTGGCGTATTTCTGTTGCATCACCGACAAAGCAGGATTGCTTTTAGTCAGTGCTCCTTTACTGTTAAACATGACGATATTTTCGATTTTAACGCCTAACAAAACGTACAAATCGGCACAGGCTAAAGCGGCAGAACCAGCACCTGAAACCACTAATTTAACGTCTTCTGCTTTTTTATCAGCTAGTTCTAGAGCATTTAATAAAGCTGCCGAAGAAATAATAGCAGTTCCGTGTTGGTCATCGTGCATGACTGGAATGTTCAATTCTTCGATCAGTCGTCTTTCAATTTCAAACGATTCGGGTGCTTTGATATCTTCTAAGTTAATTCCACCAAAAGTAGGTGCTATATTTTTTACCGTTTCGATAAACGCATCGACATCTTTAGTATCAATTTCAATATCAAAAACATCAATATCAGCAAATATTTTGAATAGTAATGCTTTGCCTTCCATCACTGGTTTTGATGCTTCTGGACCAATATCTCCAAGACCTAACACAGCAGTTCCGTTAGAAATTACAGCTACAAGATTTCCTTTGGAAGTATATTTATAAACATTGTTTACGTCTTTTGCAATTTCCAAACAAGGTTCGGCAACGCCAGGAGAATAGGCTAAAGACAAATCGCGTTGTGTGGCGTATTTTTTTGTAGGAACTACTTGTATTTTACCTGGAGTTGGTTTGGCGTGGTATAAAAGTGCTGCTCTTCGTTTACTTGAATCGTTCATAGGATCTTTTTTCATCTGACTGACAAAGGTAAAAGTCTCAACGTAAAAAGGAAACTTTTCATGCTTTTCTTTTGGAGAAAAAATAAATGATGTTCTATAAAAAAGCTGCAATTTAAAACTACAGCTTTCTGCATCTACTTATACAAAACTAAATCTTTTTATTGTTGTATTATTTTTTTAATGTTAATACCATCGGGCAATCTGCCTACATTTTGAAGTTTTATGGTGGCTAGTTTTTGGGCTATTGTGATGCATTCATCAATCGTTTTATTTTCTATTTGAGCAAATAGGAATCCCGTCCAAAAAGCATCACCTGCGCCGGTTGTATCTTTTACTTCGTCAATTTGAATGGCTTTTTGAAAAAACAATCCTTGATTTAAATCTGAAACAGCAACCCCATTTTTACCTTTGGTTAAACAAATTGTTGAAGCTCCTAAACTGTGAAAATAATCGAAAATATAATCTTCCGATTTTACTTCTGCGAAAAGACGGTAACAATCATCTTCGCTTAATTTTACTAATGGATCGTTTATTAAATATTCTTTTAATACCCTTTTCGCTTCTTCTCGATCGGGCCAAATTCGTTCTG
>JANNCY010000187.1:0-14940 GCA_031387085.1 Flavobacteriales bacterium
GCAGCCGAAAGCAGTTACGAGGTAGCAAAAGCTGATATCGGTTCTTCCGAAGCTGGCGTTTCCGTTTCGAGTGCCAATATACAATCGGCATACGGAAATATTGAAACCGCAAAAATTAGATTACGCAGAGCTACCGCCGACTTTGAGCGTTACAGCAATTTGTATAAAAATCATTCGATTACCAAACAACAATTTGAACAAGCTGAAGCCGCCAAACAAGAAGCGCAAAGTCAGTTGCAAATTTTACAAGACCAACAAAAAGCATCGGGTTTTCAAAAAACTGTTGCTTCAGCAAGAACCAATGTGAGCAACAAGCAAGTTTTAGTAGCGGCTGCCAATATAAAACGTGCACAAGCCCAACTCGATGCTGCTAATTTGAATTTAAGTTATACTGTTATTACCGCTTCCATAGACGGACAAGTAGGAACCGTAGATATGCAACCCGGACAATTAGTCCAACAAGGTCAGGCAATGATCTATATCATTAATAATAATGAAACTTGGGTGGTGGCGAATTTCAAAGAAACACAGTTAGACAAAATGCGAATCGGTCAAAAAGTAAAACTAAAAATTGATGCTTTTCCGGGAACTGAATTCGAAGGGGAACTTACTTCATTCTCACCTGCAACTGGTTCTAAATTTTCTCTTTTACCTCCCGATAATGCCAGTGGGAATTTTGTAAAAACGGTACAACGACTTCCTATTCGCATTAATTTCACTTCCAATAATGACAAAGAAAAACTACAACAATTGCGTTCGGGAATGAATGCCGATGTAGATGTGGTTCTAAAATAATTGCGAATTAGAAATTACGAATTACGAATTCTTTAAAATTAACTTATTAAAATGGCAACAGCAGTAGTCCACTATGATTTAGTAGAATACGGTTTCCGACGCACCATAATTACGATTACGGCCGTGCTTTGTGCGTTACTTGAAATTGTAGATACCACTATCGTCAATGTCGCACTCAATAATATGCGAGGTAGTCTAGGTGCTTCTCTTACAGATGTGGCATGGGTAATTACGGCGTATGCGATTGCCAACGTGATTGTGATTCCGATGACAAGTTGGTTATCGCAACAATTTGGTCGTAGAAACTACTTTGCCGCATCTATAATTATTTTTACTGTGGCGTCTTTCATGTGTGGAAATGCCGATAACATATGGGAATTAGTTGCATTCCGATTCATTCAAGGTCTCGGTGGTGGTGCACTCTTAGTAACCGCCCAAACGATTATTACCGAAAGCTATCCTGTTGAAAAACGCGGAATGGCGCAAGCGATATACGGAATGGGAGTTATCGTTGGTCCAACACTTGGTCCGCCATTAGGTGGCTATTTAGTCGACCATTTTTCTTGGCCTTACATATTTTATATCAATGTGCCAATCGGAATTATTGCAACACTTCTGACGTTATCGTTTGTGAGAAGTCCAAAATACGGTGAAAAACTAACGGCCAATCAAGTCGATTGGATCGGAATTGTATTACTCTCTGCTTTCATAGGTTCGCTGCAATATATTTTAGAACACGGACAGCAGGACGATTGGTATAACGATACTACTATTACAGCTTTAACCGTTATCAGTTCATTGGGATTGTTCTTCTTTATTTGGCGACAATTAACCTATAAATTTCCGATTGTTAATTTAAAAGTACTCAACGACAGCAACCTTCGTGTTGGAGTGGTAATGAGTTTTATTATGGGATTTGGATTGTATGGATCAACGTTTATTATTCCGATATACACCCAATCTGTTTTGGGTTGGACGGCTACTGATGCAGGATTACTATTGGTACCCAGTTCCATCACCGTAGCTATTATGATGCCTTTCATTGGTAAAATGATTCAACGCGGAGTACCTCAAACGTATTTGGTCGCACTAGGGTTCCTGGCGTTCTTTATTTTCACGTATTGGATGCGCAACATTATGACACCCGATACGGGCGAAGAACACATGTACTGGCCGTTGATTGTCCGCGGTTTAGGTTTGGGATTACTATTTGTACCAATAACTACACTTTCGCTATCCGGATTAAAAGGAAAAAGTATCGGTGAAGGTGCAGCGTTTACTGGAATGATGCGACAATTGGGAGGTTCTTTTGGAATAGCGATTATCACCACTTTTTTAGCTCGTTTCGGACAAGAACACAGAGTCAATTTAATTGCACATTTAGACATCACTAAAGTCAATGTACAAGACCGATTGCATGCTCTACAAAGAGGATTTATATCCAAAGGATTTAGTCCGGAAGTGGCACTGCAAAAGGCGTATAAGGTTTTAGATTTTAGTGTGACCAAGCAAAGTACCGTGCTTTCTTATATGGATATCTTCTTGTACTTGGGTGTTCTTTTTCTGATTTGTATTCCGTTTATTCTTTTGGTTAAAAAAGGAAAAAACAAAGTCGATGTAAGTGAAGCGATGCATTAATCAATTAATTTACAAGTTATTAACAATTTGTATCATTTCTAAAAACAATTTATTAAATTTGATTTTAACGTGTCAAAAAACAAACTTTAAATCAGATTATCATGGGGCTTTTTGGTAATAATGAAAAGAAGATCATTACCGATCTTTGCAAGAAAAGTGAAGCTATTAGTAACGATATTGCTTCAGAGATCGACGAATTGTTAGAAGAATTAAAATCGGATTACGATGAAAATCGAAAAGTAGTTTATGAGTTTAGTAATTTTGTAGATCAGATTAAATCGAAACTAGATCCAGAAGATGCTTCTAAATTGTTAGAATTTACTTCCAAACTATCCAAAGTAAAACGATGTGCTAAAAAAGGCGTAGAAGCCATGCGCGAACTGTCGCGCGACCAACGCAAAGCCACACGTGAAACGATACGGGAATACCAAGAATATTTATATGTTTAAAAAGAGACTTCTTAGAAAGTTAGATTTTTAGACTTCTTAGATAAAATTAACTTCGTTCAATCGACGCTATTTGTTTGATTTAGTCTTTTCTTTCACCACATAAGACACAAAAGCATTCAAAGTCACATAATTTTATGTGACTTTATTTTTAGCTCCACTTAGTTCGACTTTGACTCGGATCTTAGGTGACTTATGTGGTTAAATTTTTAAACTATCGCGTGAAAACCAATTTGGTTGCCGTACTCAAATTCCCATCAAAAGCATATCCTTCATAATTAAATCCTTTCAAATCATCAATGGTTTCGGCGTTGGTGTCGATAATATAACGCACCATTAATCCTCGTGCTTTCTTCGCAAAAAAGCTAATCATCTTTAAATTTCCATCTTTGTAATCTTTGAACTCAGGAGTAATTACAGGTACTTTCAACGTTTTTGTATCAACTGCGCTGAAGTATTCATTACTTGCCAAATTGATAAACAACTCCCCTTTTTGCAATTCGGAATTCAATTTTTTAGTCACCGTTTTTTTCCAAAATTCATAGAGATTTTTGTTTTTACCGATTGGTAAACTCGTACCCATTTCCAATCGATAGGCTTGTATTAAATCGAGTGGTTGTAGTAATCCGTACAAACCGGAAAGAATTCGGAGTTTGTCTTGTAAAACGTTTAATTTATCTTCTGTTAACGAGTACGAGTCCAAACCCGTATAAACATCGCCATCAAAAGCATACACCGCAGGACGCGCATCCTCTGGAGTAAATGGCGTTTGCCAATCTTGATTGCGTTGCCAATTCAATTCTGCTAATTTTTCAGAAATGTCCATCAACTTCCCCAATGCTTTTGGTTTTTTCTTTTTTAAGGTGCGTTGAATGGTGGTGGCTTCTTTTAAAAATTGCGGTTCGGTATACAATGAATTGGGTAAATTACTTTCAAAATTTAACGATTTGGCTGGCGATATAACAATTTTCATGAGGAATAATTTATTGCTTTCAAAAATACAAATTCAATTTTTAAAATCATATACGTTAAAATGTTTTGTTTCGATTTCAGTATTATAAAAACAAAAAACCATTTAACTTTCGCTAAATGGTTTTGTTACTAAACTGTCAACTTTTAAATTCCTGCTCTTGGTGTTGATTTTTTGCGTTCACTTTTTCTTTTACCACCAGCCATTTCATATTGTGAACTGTCTTTACCGTATTTGGTGGCAACTCCTGTTAAAATTCTTTCGTTCCAATCTCTTATAACATCTATTTGAGCAATGCAAATGTTATACAAATCATCTATTGTGCTCAGCGCAGTGTTATAGGTGCTTAATTTGCTAGATAACAAATTTACTTCTGTTTCATAATTAGCAACTGTAATGTTGTTGCCTAAATCTAAAGCGGTGTCAATACTTTTAACCGCAGCTAATCGAGTTATGCCTTTTTCTAGGTCTAAAACTCTGGATAGTTTTTTTCGTGCCATTTTTTTTAAATTTTAAATGTTAAACATGATTGACGGCAAACAATCAAAATCCCAAAATGTTAAAATAAAATAGTATTGACAATTCATTAACATATTATTTAATAATTATTTTAATTTTAATAATAAATAACAATTATTAGTTTGCATAACTTAATCAGTTGTACACCTAATCTAATTAGTAGTTCACATAATTTAATTTGTAGTAAGCAAAACTTAATTAGTAGTTCACATAATCTAATTTGTAGTAAGCATAATTTAATTAATAGTTCACCTAATTTAATTTGTAATAAACCAAACTTGATAATGTTTAATCAACTGTATAAACTAAATTTTATAATATTCACCATTTATAAATAAAATTTCCTACATTTACATTTCTAACAACCTTAAAGCCATATAATTATGAACATTCAACATTCAACATTCAACATTCATTATCTAAAAATTTTATTATTTATTAACTTTCTTGCTTTTTCCCAATCCAACAATAGTGCTTATGTTAATTTAAGTCCAGGAGGTAAATTAGAAACCATTTTTGACAATAGTGGTAATCAATACACTTTAAGAGATATTATGATTAGACCAAAAAAACACAATGTTAAAAATGCAATGTTAAATTCTAACCTTTTGTGCACACCGGGTATCTTTAATCTCTATTTTGAAGATGGCTCCGGAATGGAAGCACCTACTGGAATTGAAGCACAGAGAAGAGCCATTGTTTGTCAAGTATATCAAGACCTTTCTAATTTTATAAATGCTCCAGCCGGAACTCATGTAAACATTTGGGTTAGAGATATAACGCAATTAAGTAATGTATCCAATCAAACAATTGGTTTAGCAACTGGTTTTTATAATTTACCAAGTGTACCCAATTTGGCACTTGGAGGCATTGCCGACAATGAAATTTGGAAAACCATTCACGCAGGTGTTGATTCCTATACTAATGTTGCACTACCTATTTTTTCTACAGGTGGAACTGTTAATTTTTATCATGGCATGATGGCAATAAAATTTAACGGAATTGCACCTTATACTTGGAATCTTAATCTAAATGCTGTCGCTAATAGTTCAGAAATCGATTTATATACTGTTGTTTTACATGAAGTAACACATGCTCTTGGTTTTTCTAGTTTAATTAATTCTAATGGAAACTCTCAAAATCAATTAAATGCAGGTAATTATTACAGTCGTTACGATAGCTTTTTAGTTGACCATAACGCTAACCCACTTATTACCAATCCTGCTTCATGTTCGTCAATGTATGATTATAGTTTGGCTGTAGATCAAAGTGTATTGCATCCGGGTTGTCCTGCAAGTGCAGGACCCGATTTTATTAATAATGGCCCTTCTATAAATACTACAGCTTGCGGCAATTCATTAGGTTTTTTAGGAACCAATACAGCTCCTGTAGATGTTTATACACCACAATGTTTTGAAAAAGGTGGTAGTTTAAGCCATTTCGAAGACGAATGTTTTGTATCGACAACCGTTGGAGCCACCAATGGAAATGATTTGTATTTTGTAATGAGCAATGGAAATGGAGCTGGCACAACCAAACGTTTTTTAAAACCCGAAGAACGACAAGCGCTTTGTGATATTGGATACAGTTTAAATTCATCTTATGGCAACGCAACACAACACAGTTTTTATTTTTACGGTGGCTCGGCTTGTCATGGTAAAACTGTGGCTGGAATTAATGACGGAATTAATGCTACTGGTTTAATTTACAATACAGATCTAGAGATTCCAATACAAATAGCTGGAATTTTAGCAAATGATGTAGCTAGCGGAATAACTGACAATCCCAATCTTAGATTTGAATGCATTGAAGATATTAGTTTTGCAGATTCAATAATAACAATAAATGACGCTAATAATGATAGTAACACTACAATAACATTTCAAAGTGGAGCAGGAGCACAAGGCATTCATTTATTACGTTATGTGCCATTTGATGTTGTAACTGGAGATAGAGGAAATATTACTTATATTTATGTGAATGTGAGAGATTGTACAATACCTTATCTTTGTTCAATACCTTATATATCTCAAACCTATTGTGATGGTGTTAATAATAGTTTCATAGAAATAAAAAATTCTAGTTATATAGAAAGTATTGCAACCGGCACCTATTATTTAAACATTTACCAAAATAATTCACCAACAAATACTTTTCCAACAAGTTCTATCAACATTGGAGCATTTATCCCAAACCAGGTTAAAGTATTTCAAACAAGTACCGCAACAAACCCAGCTTATGCCAATACAGGATTGCATAATTTACCCGCTATATTTCTTTTTGATGGTGTTGATGATATAATTACTATAAGCACTACAAAAGATGAACAGAGCTATGATAATCGTATCGATTTAGTTGGGAATGGCAACGATAACTGGTGCAAGGAAGCAAGTTTAGTTCGAAGTGGTTGTGCTAACATAGTACCAAGAATTGATGCTTTTGATTATGATGATTGGGCGCGATTTGAACTTTATGAATTAAATAATACTTACACACAGTTTTCGCGAACCAACCCAGTTCTTGGTCGTCATAATCAAACTTCATTGTATTTTGAGGCTCCTGCTCTTGCTTGGCAGGATGATACTATAGATTACATGAGCATGCCCGATCGTTCACGAATAGCAATTGTAAATACCGCTTATTCAACAGGAACAAATGGTAGTTTTGAATGTTGTAGTTTAAATGCACAAGCTAGTATTGATATTGTAGCCAACACCTATGTAAGTGTAGAAAATACTCTTTTTGTACAACCCACAAGTGCCATTAACATACAAGATAAAGGTTCGTTAGTTATGGTAAAAGATACTGTTGGTGGTGCCAGCGGAAGTGTTTTAATAGTAGTTTCACCACCTGGGCAAGTTAACACTTTTAAAACCACAGTAGGTCTTAATGCCTTCACCGATTACGTTTTTTGGTCGACACCATTGGCTAACATACCCGATAATGACTTATTTAATACTGCAAATACGTTATTCCCGGCATCAAGTTTTAGAACTTGGCGCTTTTATGGCTTTACCAACGCCAATTACCAAGATGTTCCCAATTGGTATAATGGTCTCCCAAGTAACGCTCCTTATGCAAACGGCTATGACGACGATGGCAACGACTATTATGTGCTTTCGGCAGCACAACGCAACCAGCAATTAACAGCGGGTTTAGGCTATACTACTTGGCCTAAAATTGGTTGCACCGATGCTTCTAATTGTGATTACACCATACAATTTTCTGGCAAACCCAACAATGGCGTTGTCACAGTACCTGTTTTTCACAACGCACCAAGTAACAGTTATGCCAATTTAGTAGGAAACCCTTACCCAAGTGCTATTGATTTAGATAAGTTTTTTGAAGTAAACGCTGGGTTAATTGACCCTGTGGCATATATTTGGGGGAGAGGAATTATCGACACTCCTAATAGCGGGAATCCTGGTCCTTATCCTATAAGTTACAGTGAGGACAATTATTTTATTTACAATCCTACAATGATGGTAACATCCATTAATAGCATGGGTAACGCAGCTTTTGACGATCCCGATATAGATGGTATAAGCAATACTGGGAATTTAGCTTCATGCCAATCATTCTTTGTTACAACCAAAAGCAATAATCCTAATATAAGTTATAATGGTAATTTAATTTTTAACAACAGCATGCGAACGAAAGCTCCTAACACAACTTTTGCTAGAAATTCGAATAGTACGTCAATTAAAATTGATAATAAATTATGGTTAAACCTAAAAAGTGAGAAGTTAAGTACACAACTTGGCATTGCTTTTCTTGATAATGCCTCGGATAGTTTTAATTCGAAAGAAGATGTTAGAACTTTCTCTGGCAAAACCTTAAATTTTTATACAAAAACTACAGAAGAAGATTTAATAATTGATGCTCAAAATACTTTTCATGAAAATAAAATAATTCCCTTAGGAATTACTTCATTAAAAAATGACAATCAAGAATACACTATTGGAATTGAAAAAGCTACAGGCGAATTAAAAAATGTTTCAATATTTTTAGAAGACAAATCATTAGGAAAAATAATTGATATTACAACCAAACCGTATTCATTCAAATTAAACAATCTGATTAACGATTACAGGTTTTTATTAAAATTCGACAACAAAAAGTCTATTGCAAATACTGGTTTGCTTAACGACATAAATTTTGTTTACAATGATAAAGGTCTTGAAATAGTTTCTTTGACTAAAAATATTAAGTCAATAGTTATAAATGATCTTTATACATCCACAATAAATGCATCAGAAATAGAAAAAATAGAAAATATAAATTCTAAAATTGCATTTATCTGTATTGATAGTAAGTATAAAATAATTTCCGTAAAAGTTATTCTTGTTGATGGCAGCATAGTAACCAAAAAAATGATGAAATGAAAACGATAAAAATTGTTTTGTTTTTATTGTTTTCATTTTCAATAAAAGCAAATGCACAATGTTTTAGTAAAATAGCTTGCTCCGATTTAGGTGTTTATGCAATAAAGCAAGATAATTCTTTGTGGTATTGGGGTGGCGGAACAACAGGAAATACAGGGGCTAATATTCCTATACAAGTTGGATCTGAAACAAATTGGACTAATATTTCTAGTGGTAATAGTCATCGCCTAGCAATTAGAAATAACGGAACTTTGTGGGCTTTAGGCGGTAATAGCTATGGTCAGCTAGGAAATGGCACAAATACTAGCGAAGCTTCATTTATACAAATTGGTTTTGAAACTAATTGGTATCAAATTGCTTGTGGCACTAATCATTCATTAGCAATAAAAACAGATGGCACACTATGGGCTTGGGGTAGAAATGACTATGGTCAATTAGGAGATGGCACAGTTGTAAATAAAAATACCCCTGTCAAAATAGGTAATGATGTAAATTGGTCAAAAATTTACGCAGGATGGTTTTCAAGTTATGCAATAAAAACTGATGGAACATTATGGTCGTGGGGTTTAAATAATCATGGACAGTTAGGGATTAATTCAAATACAAATAGCTTAACCCCTTTTCAAGTAGGTATTGATAGTAATTGGGAGGAAATTACAATAAAATCATATCATACCCTAGCTTTAAAAAGTAATGGTTCAATTTGGTCATTTGGGTATAATAATTTAGGTCAGTTGGGCGATGGAACTAGTATTAGTAAAAATGTCCCAACTCAAATCGGCAATGATATGAATTGGATTGAGATTGGCGCAGGAGGTTATAGTTCTTATGCATTAAAATCTAACGGTACGCTTTGGTCTTGGGGTATTAATGGGGATGGGCAATTAGGTGATGGCACGAATGTTCAGAAATTAATTCCAAATCAAGCTAGTTTAGATACTAATTGGTATAAAGTGAATGGCGGAAGAGATTTTGCGAATGGTCAAAAAACGGACGGCAAACTATATTCTTGGGGCTATAATTTTTCTGGTCAATTAGGTATAGGAAATTATACAAGTCAATATACTCCCACTTTAGCAAATTCTTGTATTCTTTTTATCAAAAATTTTCAGAAGAACAAAACAACCATCTATCCAAATCCCACAATAAGTATTTTAAACATAAACACAACTACACCCTTACAAAAAATAATACTATACAATTTACTTGGTAACAAAGTGCATGAACAAGTGTATACTTCCAGTATTGATATTAGTTTTTTAGCCACTGGTTTGTATGTGCTAAAATTGTATGGTGATGACAATGAAGTTTTTGTAGAGAAAATTATAAAGGAGTAACACATCTCGGTAATGTCTTCCTATGAAATTAAAATTAGAAAACTCAAAGTCGGGCGACTTTACATAACGTATTTGTTTCGATTTATTCATTGAACAAACCAATTCCACAATGTCCCAATTGAATTTCTTACCTTTGCCGCACCCGAGACCTTCAGGTCGAACGGACCAAAGCTAAATTAAACAGATAATGAACACTTTCGAGCAATTTAATCTTCCAAAATCCTTACAAAAAGCAGTTGACGAATTGGGGTTGACAACACCAACTCCCATTCAGGAAAAATCGTTTTCCGTAATTATGTCAGGGCGCGATGTGATGGGAATTGCACAAACCGGAACCGGTAAAACCCTTGCCTACTTATTGCCTTTATTAAAACAATGGAAATTCATCAATACCGATTCTGCCCGAATTATAATTCTGGTTCCAACGCGTGAATTGGTCGTTCAAATTGTAGATGTTATCAATAGTTTGACAACACATATGTCGGTGAGAACACTTGGAATCTACGGTGGTGTCAACATCAATACTCAAAAAACTGCCGTTCGTGCAGGTATCGATATTTTAGTCGGAACTCCAGGACGAACCATGGATTTAGCTTTAGATAGCGTCGTTCGTTTTGATTCGATTCAGAAATTAGTTATCGATGAATTTGATGAAATTCTAAATCTTGGATTTCGCACACAAGTCAATTCAATTTTAGCGATGTTAAAAGGCAAACGACAAAACATTTTGTTTTCGGCAACAATGACCGATGAAGTCGATGCAATGCTCGAGGAACATTTTGATTTTCCTGTGGAAGTATCTTTAGCTGCATCGGGAACACCATTAGAAAAAATTCAGCAATTGGCTTATTTTACGCCGAATTTCATAACGAAACTCAATCTGTTAAAAGATCTTTTACAGGATGAGGCAACTTTTGAACGCATATTGGTTTTTGCTAATAATAAAAAATCGGTCGATTTGATTGCCAATAGTTTGGAAGAACTTTTTCCGGAACAATTTGGTGTGATTCACTCTAATAAATCCCAAAATTACCGTTTGAATACCATGGCTTCTTTTCAGGCTGGTGACATCCGAGGCATCGTGACTACCGATGTAATGGCACGTGGATTGGATATTTCAGACATTTCTCATGTCATTAATTTTGAATTTACGGAAGTGCCTGAGCAATACATTCACCGTATTGGCCGAACAGGTCGTGCTGATAAAAGTGGAATTGCCATTAGTTTTATCGCACCACATGAAGAAGAAATTCAGATTGAAGCGGAACTATTGATGGAGAAAGAAATCGAAATTCTCGATTTACCAACAACTGTTGAAGTGGCTACTCGCCTACTCGAATTTGAAAAAGACAGGAAAAAAGTAAAACAATTGCTCAAGCGTCCCAAACAAGAAGGAGGCGAAGCTTTTCATGAGAAATCAGCTAAGAACAAAAAAGTCAATCTTGGCGGACCATCAAAAACCAAAAAGAAAACCGGCACTTCTGTGAATAGGAATATTTTGAAAACACGTGCTGCTAAAAGAAAGAAAAAGTGATTTTAGATTGCATTCATACGTCTTTCCCGCGCAGGCGGGAATCTATATTTAGCACATGGATTCCCGCCTTCGCGGGAAAGACGCAATAGTCCAAAAAGTTAAACTAATGTTATACTGTACTTGTTGTAGTACATTTTTTTTCTTACTTTTGACACATCGTAGATGCACCGAACTCCGATAAAAATAAAAGCCTAGTGAGGTAAACTTTTTAAAAAATGCAATTCAAACATCCGGAAATTCTTTACTTTCTTTTCTTATTGGTAATCCCAATTCTGGTGCATCTCTTTCAATTACGGAAATTTAAAAAGGAACTTTTTACCAATGTAAAATTCTTAAAAGAGCTTTCTATTCAAACCCGAAAAAGTTCCAAACTCAAAAAATATTTACTTCTTATTACTCGAATGTTATTGTTAGCAGCATTAATTTTTGCTTTTGCACAACCATTTTTCAAAGCCAAAGACAGCAAAAATGCGACGAACGAAATGTACATTATACTCGACAATTCGTTCAGTATGCAAGCCAAAGGCAAAAAAGGCGAATTGCTAAAACGCGCGGTTCAGGATTTGTTAGAACACACTCCCGATAATTTAAATTTCTCCTTAATTACCTGTTCCGATAATTATTGGAATACTGATATCAAATCGATTCAAAAAGATTTACAAGATTTAAAATACAGTGCTGCTCCATTTCAACTTGACAATTTACTGGCAAAAATAAAAGCACATAAAACGGCTTTTGCAAAAGATATTGTAGTGATTACGGATGCCGTTGGCGCAACTCAAAATCAGTTAAAAGGAATTATAGAAGATGAAAATGTCTACTTCATTTTACCGAAAGCGGAGCAAACGAATAACATTGCTACCGATAGTGTTTACATTCATCAGACGCTTGAGAATTTTTATGAAATCGGAGTGAAATTAGACGCATACGGTGACCATTTCGATGACATTCCCATTGCATTGTACAATCAAAATAAACTCGTTGCTAAAACCCTGGTTAATTTTGAAGGTAACACGTCATCCATCAATTTTACCATTCCGAAAAAAGATTTCCACGGTTATGTTTCCATTTCCGACAATGGTTTGGAGTACGATAACAACTTTTATTTTAGCATTTCCAAACCTGAAAAAAGTAACGTAATAAGTATTGGTGATGCGGAAAAAAGTAATTTCTTATCTCGAATTTACACCGCTGACGAATTCAATTACGCCAACTTTCCTTTAAATGCTTTGGATTATAACAGCATTGATAAACAAGACGCTATTGTTTTAAATGAATTGAAGGACATTCCACAAGCACTGCAAACGACGTTGAAATCATTTGTTGAAAAAGGAGGGAATTTAATTGTGATTCCGTCTTCGGAAAGTGCTCCTTCCAATTTGAACGGATTGCTAAATAATTTTGGTGGCGTTCAATTCAAGTCACTGAATGCAACTGAAAAAATGGTGACCAAAATCAATTACAGCCATCCTTTATTTAGTACTGTTTTTGAAAAGAAAGTGGTAAATTTTCAATATCCCAATACCAAAACATCATTCGCTTTAAACAGTGTCGCTCCTTTGTTGTTGAGCTATAACGACGAAACACCATTCTTAACAGCAATTCAAAACGGAATTTCTTCGGTCTATGTTTTTGCAGCTCCCTTAAACAAATCGAATGGTAATTTTCAGAATTCTCCTTTGATTGTCCCGATCTTTTTCAACATGGCGCAAAGCACCAAAAAAAAGGGAGTGAACGCTATTACAATTGGCGAAAATCAGGCGTTTATTATCGAAACCTTATTGTCTAAAGATGAAATTGTATCAATTAAAAACGACAACACTTCAAGTAATGAAAGCTTTATTCCTGTACAGCAGATTTTAAACAATAAAGTCAAATTGACTTTTAACGACAACCCGAAGGAAGCCGGAAACTTTGGTGTTTTTAATACGAATGAACGAGTAGAAAACATCAGTTTTAATTACAACAGAACGGAGAGTGATTTACAAAATCCGAATACCAATATCGCTGCCGATTATAAAGAAATATCCGATATAGAATCTGTATTCAACACCTTACAAGCCGACCGAACCAATAACCAATTATGGAAATGGTTTGTTATCCTAACCTTACTTTTTATTACTTTTGAGATACTAATTCAAAAACTTGTCAAATGAAGATAATCATCAGAAAAGCAACGATTATTGACACTAAAAGTCCTTTTCACAATCAGATTGTCGATGTGAAAATTGGCAACGGAATTATCGAAAAGATGGGTCAAAACATTGCTACTGCTGACCATTATAAAGAAATTGAACTCGACAATTTACACCTTTCTGTAGGTTGGTTTGACACAAGTGTTTGTTTAGGCGAACCTGGTTTTGAAGATAGAGAAACCATTGCAAAAGGATTGGAAGTTGCTGCAAAAAGTGGCTTTACCGGAATTGCACTACAACCCAATACGTTTCCGGTTTTAGACAATCAATCGCAAATACAATTTGTAAAACAAAAAGCGGCTAATTCAGCAACTGAATTATTTCCGATTGGTGCTTTGACAAAAAACAGTGAAGGAATTGATTTGGCGGAACTATTTGACATGAAAAACGCTGGAGCTATTGCTTTTGGCGACTACAATAAGAGTATTGAAAATGCCAATTTGCTAAAAATAGGTTTGCAATACGTTCAAGATTTTGACGGATTGGTCATCGCCTATTGTCAAGATGAAAAAATAAAAGGAAATGGCGTTGCCAATGAAGGTGTTGTTTCTACCCGATTGGGTTTGAAAGGAATTCCAAATTTAGCTGAAGAACTTATCGTAGCTAGAAATTTATTTTTACTGGAATACACAGGTGGTAAATTGCACATCCCAACAATTTCCACAGCAAAATCGGTAAAATTAATTAAGGAAGCCAAAGCCAAAGGTTTGCAGGTAACGTGTAGTGTATCGGTACATCATCTGACTTTAACTGATGATAAGTTAGACGGTTTTGATACGCGATATAAAGTGACTCCACCACTCCGAACCGATAAAGACCGAAAAGCGTTGCTGGCTGGAGTTTTAGACAATACAATAGATTGCATTACTTCCGATCACAATCCGATAGACATCGAACATAAAAAAATGGAATTTGATTTGGCGACAAACGGAACCATTGGAATGGAAAGTACTTTCGGAGCTTTAAATACTGTTTTACCTCTTGAAAAAGTCATTGAAAAACTGACTTTCGGAAGAGAACTATTTGGGTTGAAAAACACTACAATTCAAGAAGGAAATACCGCCAACATTACTTTATTTTCAAACGATACCGAATGGACTTTTGCTAAAGAAAATATCAAA
>JANNCY010000200.1:0-12422 GCA_031387085.1 Flavobacteriales bacterium
GTGTTACTCCACGGTTATTTGGAAAACAAAGAAATGTGGCGTGCTTTTATTCCCGAACTCTCAAAGAAATATAGAATAATTACTATTGATTTATTAGGTCATGGCACCACCGAATGCCTGGGATACGTTCACACTATGGAAGATCAAGCCGATATGGTTCATGCGGTTTTACATGATTTAAAAATTAGAAAAGCGGTTTTTGTCGGACATTCAATGGGTGGTTACGTGGCGTTGGCTTTCGCTGAATTGCATCCGGAAGTGATTAAAGGGTTGGTGCTTTTAAATTCGACTTCAAAAGCGGATAGCCATGAACGGAAAATCAATCGAAACCGAGCCATAAAAGCGGTGAAACAAAATTACGAGACTTTTGTGCGCATGTCTATCGCCAATCTGTTTAGTGAAGACAATCGAGAGCGTTTGGTCAAGGAAATAGAAAATGTGAAACTGGAGGCTTTAAAAACACCTTTACAAGGCATCGTTGCTGCTTTGGAAGGAATGAAAATTCGCAAAGACCGTGAAGTCATTTTGCACTTTGCGCCTTTTCCTATTTTGTTAATTCTTGGCAAAAAAGATGGTGTTTTGATTTATGAGGATAATCTCGTACAAATAGAAGGGTTGAAAGTACAACTCGTGACTTTTGAAGACGGACATATGAGTCACATTGAAAATGAAAGGGAATTGTTAGCAGTTTTGATTGACTACTTAAAAAAGGTTTAACCGGAAAGTACGCAAAGAAAAATACGCAACGTTCGCTATGTTGTACTTGTGCTTTTTACTTGAAAGTTTGGGTTTTTAAAGATATTAAAACATACATAAGATTAATTTTCCTTGCGTACTTTGCTTAAACCTTTGCGTACTTTGCGGTTAAACTTTCTCCTCAAAAGGAATTGTATCATCCAAAATCTCATTTAGCAAAACAACTATTTCTTCACTGTATTGCTGCATTATTTCGGGAGAAATCACTGCTATAACTTCTTTATCTTCTTTAAAATTAAAAGGCAAAAATCCCGATTTAAGATTTTTAAAAGAAATGATTCCCGCTTCCATTTCTTGCCCTTTTAAATGAGGTTCATATAAAAATGCATACGTTAAAATTTGTATTATTTTATCGTTTTTAATGTCGGAAGTTAATCCGTTCCAATGTTTTAAGGTTACATTTGTTTTTTCGACTTTCCCAGTTTTATAATCGATTATTCGGATTTTACCATTACGCGATTCAATTCGATCTACATTTCCTGCAATTTTTACCGGAAATGGTAATTTTGGATGTTTTAAAAGGCGTTCCAACTGTTTTTCTAAAGCGATGATTTGAACTACATCTCCATTTTCAAGCAACTCTAGTTCTAATTTTAAAAAGTTGAATACATTTCGTTTTGCCACTTCAAAAGCCAATAAGTTTTTACCTTTTTTAATTTCCCCTTCTTTGTATATCTCTTTGAATTGTCGTATTACTTCATCGTCGATTTTTTCAAAACAATTCTGAATGTCGTCAACTGTCATTATCCTTTCAATAAATGGTTTGTAAAGTTCTTCTAAAACTTTGTGAATGATTGTTCCAAGAGTATTTATGGCAACGTCTTCTTCTACCTCATCCGTTTCTGAAATTCGTAAAATGCGTTGAAAATAAAACTGAATTGGATTTCTAATGTACGTTGTTATCGAAGAAGGCGAAAATCCTTTTTCCGCAATTGCTGTTAACCGTTGCATTACATTTTCTGTTTTAGGAATAATTTTTGGCTGGCTGGCTATTTCAGGAACTTCAGCAGTGTATAGATGAAAAGTCAATTCGTGTTTGGGTTGCTTTTCGACTTCCAATTGAGTAATAAACCTGCTTTTTTCTCCAGCATCCAATCCTTCGCTATCGGAATTATAAAGCAAGTAAACGTTTTTTGCGCGTTGTAATAAGTGATAGAAATGATAGGTGTAAATCGCGTCTTTTTCTTTAAATGTTGGTAAACCATATTCCTTTTTCACATCGTAAGGAATAAAGGAATTATTGCTTTTTCCAGCAGGAAATTTACCTTCGTTTACCGAAGTGATGATTACGGTTTCGAAATCGAGTACGCGGCTTTCTAAAACACCCATTATTTGTAATCCGTTTAACGGTTCTCCTTCAAAAGAAACTTCAGCAACATCGATAACTTGTTTGTAAATAGCATGTAATGTATCGACCTTGTCAATATTTTGATGTGTTGAAAAATAAGAAATCAATTGATTAATTACTTTAAAAATCGAGTATATAAATGCATTGGCTATTTTTTCTTCTTCATTATCACGATTTAAATTATCTTTAATAATTAATAAAATCTCAGATAAATTTTCAAGAATAGTACCCGAATTAGTATCCCATTTTTGGAAAAGCATTTGAAAAAGTTGGTTGGAATTGGGATGTAATTCTTCTATTTTTTTATGAAGAATAAAAGTGAAATTGTTTTGATTGATGCGATTGACTAAAACACTTGCAAAAACAAAGGGTTCTATTAACGGATGCGTTAAAATATCCAAAACATCTTTGTAATAGAACACATAGTTATTGGCGTTTCGTGACAATGCATTCGTATGCATTTTGAACAATTTTGCAATTAATAATTGAGCCGGATTGTTCTTACTGGAAAATCCCATCGTAATGTTTAAAGCATCGACATTACTTGGCAGAGCATACAGAATCGGAAGTAATAAATTTTCTTCTCCTAATACAATTGCTACATTTTGAAGTGCTCCATTGTTTTCACTGCTGTGTTTTTCGATAATATCGCCTACAATTTTGGCTTGCCCAATCGATTTTGGAGTACCTATAACTTTAATGTTTTTTCCTTGTTGGTAGTCGTTTGTAATCCATTCATAGGGATTGGTTTTATAGTAAGCCCAATCGGTTTTGAACTTTCGTTGAAAAAGTCCAGTGTCATGAAAAGAATCATTTAAAAATATTTCATCAATATCCCAATAAATTTTTGCTTTATCAATCGTTAAAAGATGTTGAATAATTTTTTCTTCTGCTTTATTTAAAGCATTGAATCCAGCAAAGACAAAGCTTTTGTTTGTAATGGTTTCCGAAAAGTGATTCAGATTATTAACGGCTTCTCGGTATATTAAACCTTGATATCCGACTCCTTTATTGACGAGATAATTGTAAAATGAGTGATAGTAATTTGGGAGTTTCTTCCAAAAAGCCAAATAGTTTTCAATTAAGTCGGTTCGTTTTGTGGCATCTACCGACCAATGTTCGATTTCTTTGATGTTTTCTAGATAGTTTAAAATCGTATCCGGTTCTAATAAATACCGATCAATTTCATTAAAATCTTGTAAAAGTGTTTTAGCCCAATTGGCAAAAGTTTCGAAGGAATCTTGGTTCGTTTCTGTTATTTCTATATAAATAGTATAAAATTCGAATAATAATTCCACCGAATCAATTGCTCGAATACCAGCTATGTCTTGAATAAAATCTTCAATACTTATTATTTCGGGAGAAAATAGGGTGTTTTGGGTTTGCTGTTTTAAGGCTTCAATAAGAAAGACTTTGGCTCTTCTATTGGGCAATATGATAGTGGTATCGGTTAGCTTATTAGTATACTCTAATAAAATAACGCGTGCAATTTTTTCAATAAAAGTGGGATTTGCCATTGTATAAAAATAAAAAAAACGCCCCGATAAATCGAGGCGTTTCCTTAAAAATATTTAGTGGAAATTATTTTATTAATTTCACTTCAGTTCTTCTGTTATTAGCTTTACCAGCTTTAGTTTTGTTAGTATCGATTGGTTTTAACTCTCCAAAACCTATAGATGCTAATCTTCCAGTAGCGATACCTTGCTCTATTAAGTAGTTTCTAACAGCAGCAGCTCTGTCTTCAGACAATTTTTGGTTAGCAGCATCTGTACCATCGCTATCTGTATGACCTTCAATTGAGAAGTTAGCAGATGGATACTCTTTTAATATTGCAGCAATAGCTTGTAAAACTGGGTATGTTTGTTCTTTGAAAGAAGCTTTACCTGAATCAAACAAGATAGTTTTAGCATAGTCATTTAATCTTTTGATAGCTTCGTCAGTAACTTCAGGACATCCTTTGTTAGCAACTGTACCTTTTACATCTGGACATTTGTCATCTTTGTCAAGAATTCCGTCTCCGTCTCTATCTGGCCAAGGACATCCATTGTTTTCTTTTGGACCTTTTACTTCTGGACATTTGTCATTTTTATCAGCAATACCATCACCGTCTGTATCAGGACAACCATTGAAAGCTTTTAAACCAGCAACATCTGGACAAGCATCATCTTTATCAGCGATACCATCACCATCTGTATCAGGACAGCCATTCATTTCAACTGTACCTGCATCGTTTGGACAAGCGTCTTTGCTGTCTTCAATACCATCAGCATCAGTATCAGGACAACCATTGAATTGTTTTAAACCCGCAACTTCTGGACAAGCGTCATCTTTATCATATATTCCATCTCCATCTGTATCTTTAGCTCCAAATTTAACTGTTAAACCTAAAAAGTGTTGCATGTGAGTTACAACTGCTTTATAATCTTCTCTAGAGTCAAATGAATATTTATAATTTGAAACCCATGATAGACCAACTTGTTCTGTGAACCATAAAGTTAAACCTAAACCACCGTTTATAGTTCCTCCTTTAGCGTCATCACCAATCCAAGTGTAACCTCCACCAACTTGTGCAGAAGGGTCTAGCCATTTTGACTTAAGTAAACCCATAAAGCTATATTTCACAGCTCCATCAACAGCGTAATAGGTAAAATCACCAGGGTTTGTAACAACATAATCATCAGTATTTGTTACTGCATCATACATTCTTTCGCTAACTACTCTAGTTATTCTATTAACAGAACCTGTTACTCCAAAAGAAAAATTATTCCCAACGTGTCTATTTACACTTACATAAGACACAGAAGGAAGAATATTCCAATACTTCTTAGCGTCAAAAAATTGAGAAAACTGGTCCTCTATTTTAGAAGCAGCACTTACTCTACCTCCATCTACTGCGTTTGTACCAAAAGCAATAGCCCATTTGTTGTTACTGTCTTGAGCTTGAGAACTTAATCCTAATAGCATCAATAAAGCAAATAATTTGTTAAGATGTTTCATACTTAATTTTTGTTAGATTATAAAAATACAATGAGACAAAAGTAACACCAATAAATGAATTAACAAAATGAAAATGTTAAAATATGGAAATTATGTAAAAATTATTTAGAAAACTACAACACTCAACCATTCATTAGATTACTTTTAACATTTTTGCAACCTCCTCAAAAGCAGCAATTGCTTTATCTAAATGCTCTTTAGAATGTGCTGCAGAAAGTTGCACTCTTATTCTTGCTTTGTCTTTTGGCACCACTGGATAAAAGAATCCTATAACATAAATTCCTTTTTTTAGCAACTCGTCTGCCATTATCTGTGATAATTTAGCATCATATAACATTACTGGGACTATAGCTGAATCACCGTCAATGAAATCGATTCCTGCCTTACGCAATCCTTCTTTGAAATAATTGGTATTCCATTCTAGTTTATCCCTTAAAGCAGTATCTTTTTCCAACAATTCAAAAACTTTAATGGAAGCGCCAACTATGGCTGGTGCTAATGAATTGGAAAACAAATACGGTCGAGAACGTTGGCGCAATAGCTCAATAATTTCTTTTTTAGCTGTAGTATAACCTCCCATGGCTCCACCTAATGCTTTTCCTAGCGTTCCGGTAATGATATCAACTCTACCCATAACACCTTTAGCTTCAAGCGTTCCTTTTCCTGTTGCTCCTATAAAACCAGCGGCATGACATTCGTCTACCATTACCATAGCATCGTATTTATCCGCTAAATCGCATATTTTATCTAAAGGTGCTACCAATCCATCCATCGAAAAAACACCATCAGTAACAATAAGCTTAAATCGGTGTTTTGCTTCAGTTGCTTTTATTAATTGCTTTTCCAGGTCTTCCATATTGGAATTCTCATAACGAAATCGTGCTGCTTTACACAATCGAACACCATCTATAATAGAAGCGTGATTCAAACTATCCGATATAATGCAATCCTCTTCTCCCAATAAAGGTTCGAAAACACCTCCATTGGCATCAAAAGCTGCTGCGTATAAAATCGTGTCTTCGGTTCCGTAGAAATGGGCGATTTTTTCTTCTAATTGTTTGTGAATATCTTGTGTTCCGCAGATAAAACGCACCGATGACATTCCGAATCCATGCGAATCTAATGTGTCTTTGGCGGCTTGAATTACTTCCGGATGCGACGACAATCCCAAATAATTATTCGCGCAAAAATTTAAAACGGTTTCGCCATTGACAGTAATTTCGGCTCCTTGCGGTGAGGTAATGATTCTTTCTCTTTTAAAAATACCATTGTCGTGAATGGTTTGCAGTTCGTTTTGCAGATGTTGTTGAATTATTCCGTACATATTTTTCGAGTGTCGTTTATTGTTCAGTTTACAAATGTACTACTTCCATTGTTTCTCCTATATATATCAATGCTTTTTTTGTCACTTTGAATCCCATTTTTTCAATCGCCTTTTGGTAGTTCTCTAATTGAATTTGGTATTTCGATTGGTGTGATCCAGTTTTATAATCTAATAAATACATTTCGTTAGACGAATTAATAACCATTCTGTCGGGTTTTACTAAATGCCCTTCTTTTTGGATTATGGTTTGTTCGTTCAGGACTTTATTATCTTCCGAAAAATAGGCTGCCAATTCCTGATGATTTACAATTTCGTTGATTGTTTTGCGAACTTCCTCCTTCTGAGAATTAACAATCAATCCGTTTTCGATGGCTTTGGTAAGTGCCAATTCGATGTCATTTTTATTTTTTACTAACGATAGAATTTCGTGAATGATATTCCCGTATTCTATCGCTTTTTGCTGTTTGGTATTCCACATAACGCTTTCCCGCTGCGCAATTTTAATGCTTTTCGGATTCAAATTCGTTGTTACTTGTGGTATCGATTGATTTTGATTCGGAATCTTTTCTGTTGTTGATACTTTTTTAACTTCACCAAATGGATACTCCAAATTTGTGGTTTCAAATCCTTTGTCTTGTAAATAATCAATAAAAAACGATGATAAATTAGAAGGCAAACTATCATCCTTTTTAATGTTCATTGAAGAAATAATGTACAATTGTTCTACTGCCCGTGTCAAGGCAACATACAACACATTGACAATATCCAATACATCTTCTTGTTTCTTTTGTTTGTAAATGAGACTCGCTTCGTCGCCAAATTCTTCGACTTTACTGTTTTTATCCACCAGTACTTTTGGCAAACCAATGGTGTTTTCATCCGCATTGAGCCACATTTTTTCTTTTGGACTGCGACTGAAATCTTCTTCGGCAAACGGAAAAATCACTACTGGAAACTCCAATCCTTTCGATTTATGGATAGTCATAATTCGCACAGCATCATTACCCTCTGGTGATGGAATACTGAACTTCTCGCCATTTTTGTCCCAATAATTTAAAAAATCGGAGATTCCGGCTTGGTTTCTTATGTCGCGTTCTAAGACGATGTCTAAAAAATAATGTACGTACGCATTTCGTTTTTCTATCGGAATTACTTTGGAAATGATCCCTTCAGTAGCTTCATACAATGATTTTTTACGAATGTTTTCAAATGAAAATTCCAAACCAAATTGTACTAACCACTGTTGAAATGCAGTTTCATTTTTATGCTCCATACCGTTAGCAATAAAATCGTGAATGGGTAATTTGTCTTGTTGGTTTTTTGCCAGATAATACAAGAAATTGGCCTTGGATTCTAAGTCGGAATTGTTTTTTAAATATCGCAATATATGAATAATGCATTGCACTTCGGAAGCCACGCCAATCAATAAACTTTCGGAAGAAATAATCGGAATTCCGTTCTCCGTTAAATAATTAGCAATAGCAGTTCCCTGTGTTTTTTTTCGAGTTAAAACAACAATGTCGCGGTTGGAAAAACCATTTTGTTTTACAGCTTTAATTTTTTGTAAAGTCGCTTGTAAATACAATTCATTTTTATCTAAATCGTCTTCCGAAATTTCCTCTTTATCTATTTTTGGAATAAATGAAATCGATACAAATCCGCCTTTTTTACTGTTTTTTTCCTGATGGCTATGCTTCTCGTACAAGTTTTTGAAATCGTCATTTTCGAATTCCTTAGACAGAAATTTAAAAAACTGGTTGTTAAAATCGATGACTTCCGAATAGCTTCTGTAATTAATTCCTAAATGGAAAGGTTTCCATTCAGGATTATTAAAAGGATTTTTTCCTTTGCTCAATTCGATAAACTGTTCAGCTTTTCCACCGCGCCATCTGTAAATCGATTGTTTTGGATCGCCAACAATCATAACCGTTCCGCTTTGATTGTCGACCATGCTTGACGTGGCATTGTCAATAAGTGGAATCAGATTTTGCCATTGCATTTCGGAAGTATCCTGAAACTCATCAATAAAAAAGTGGCGGTATTTTTCACCCAAACGCTCGTAAATAAAAGGCGCTGGTTGGTTTTGAATTTGATCGTAAATCAGTTTATTGAACTCGGCTATTGAAAGGATGTTTTGGTCTTTTTGAATTTTTTCCAATTCATTACTTACCGTATTTAAAAGTGAAAGCGGCGTAATGTTTTTAAGAAACGCTTCGTAAAAGTTTTTCTGTTCCAATTTGGAATAAACTGACGACAGGATTTCGAGAAGATTGGGAATTATACTTTCGATAATAGCTGCATCTTTAGCCGTTTTATTAATTTGGAAATCATCCGCCTTTTTAAAAGTTTTATTTTTTGGATTGAATTTTTTCTGTTGAATACTGACTAAATGATTCGGAAAAGTTTGCCTTGAAAACGAAGCTAAATCGATTCCGTTTTTCTCAATTAACAACAAAACTTCTGTTGCCAATTCAACTGTTTCGGTTTCTATTTGTTTGCAAATTTCCGTCAACTTGTTTTTGATTACCACAAAATCCCCAATTGATTTTTTGTTGAAATGCGTAATTTCTTCACGGTTGTTTTCGTTTAAAATCAATCGCCCTGTATCCATAATTTCACGTGAAATATCCCAACTTTTATCGTCGTCGGTTTTTTCCATAGTGAAATCGACAAGTAATTTGGTGAGTTCAACATCGTCGTCGTTTCCTGCTCGTGCAATTAATGTATCGACGGCTTCGGTTAATAAACTTTCTGTGTCGGTGGTAGTTTCAAAGCTTATCGGTAAATTCAAATCGTGTGCAAAAGATCGAATGACTTTGAGCGTAAATTTATCGATAGTTGAAATGTCAAAAGCCGCATAATTGTGAATTAGATTTTTTATGATGCTCTTGGCTTTGTTGCTAATATCGGGCAAACTCAAATGCGTTTCGGTACTGATATCCCGCATCAACTCAAGCGCTTTTTCGGACGGAACTTCTTTGGCAAACTCTGATAAACTTTCAACCACACGACTTTTCATTTCATGAACCGCTTTTTTGGTGAAGGTGATGGCGAGAATGTTTCGATACGCGTCATTTTTTTTGGACAACAGCATAATTTTCAGGTATTCTTTCACCAAGGTATAGGTTTTCCCAGAACCTGCAGAAGCGTCGTAGAGTGAGAAAGCGGGTTGTTGCATTGCGTTTATTTTTGCCAGGAATTTATATTCATTTGATAAATGTAATTCAATTTTGAATCTTCGCCATAATATTCGACTTCAAATTCGTCAATTTTTACAGCTCCAATTTTTTCAATGGCTTTTTGAGAACGAATGTTAAAAGCTCCAATATGAAAATAGACTTTATCAACATATTGAAAAGCGTAATCGAGCATGAGTTTTTTTAACGCTTTGTTGTACCCGTTTCCCCAGAATGGTCTTCCAATAAACGTATAGCCAATTAAAACGGAATTGTCTTTCGTGTCGAAATCGTAAAACCGCGTGCTACCAATAGTTTCGTTGGTGTTGGCTTCGCGGATGAAAAACGCACCTTTGGATAGCATCGCGCCTTCAAAGAAATTTTTAAAAACGTCTCTTTGATAACGCAGTTTATTGGGATGTTGCTCCCAAATTAATTCGTCGGAAGCAACCGCAAACAATTCCTCAAAATCGGTTTCTTGTAGCGGAACCAATTTAATAAGTTGGTTTTGGAGGTGTGTGGGTTGTAAATTAAAGTTCATTGGTTAGTTTATTAAGTCGCATTAAACTTCAAATTTCGTTGCTCATTGTTCTTCTGTTCAACATTCCTTTTTAAATTTTGACTATTCAACAACGAACATTCAATGTTGAAGTTTCAGCCCTAGCCCAGATTGCAATGGAAAGCCTTGTGAGGAAAAAAGCTATTTTTTCTTGTTGTAAAAAAGCGACCAAAGGAAGCTGTTTTATAACTTAGAAAAAACGCTTTTTGCAAACAAGCTTGTAATGGAAAGCTGGGAATAGCTTCAAATAATCATTTAATAAAATTATACTATAATTGTGTAACTTTTTCTGAAGTTAAATTTATAACTTTGGGTTCACTTAATTACTAATATTTTAAAAATACTTATATCATGGCTTTTGAATTACCAAAATTACCTTATGCATACGATGCATTAGAACCACATATTGACGCGAGAACGATGGAAATTCATCATTCGAAACATCACAATGCATATACAACCAACTTAAATGCAGCGATTGCCGGAACGGATTTGGAAGGAAAATCGATTGAAGAAATCTTGAAAAACCTCGACATGACCAAAGCGGCTATCAGAAATAATGGGGGTGGTTTTTTTAATCATAATTTGTTTTGGACCATTATGTCTCCGAATGGCGGTGGAAAACCAACTGGAGAATTGGCTGCTGCTATCGAAAAAGATTTGGGTTCTTTTGACGATTTTAAAGCGGCTTTTTCTAAGGCAGGCGTTACGCAATTCGGATCAGGTTGGGCTTGGCTTTGTGTGAAAGATGGAAAACTGGAAGTATGCGGAACACCTAATCAAGACAACACTTTAATGCCTGGTATTGGTTGTGGTGGAACTCCGATTCTTTGTATGGATGTTTGGGAACACGCTTATTATTTGAATTATCAAAATCGTCGTCCCGATTATATTGAAGCTTTCTTCAATGTCATTAATTGGTCAGAGGTGGAACGTTTGTACGCTGCTGCAAAATAATTTAAAACTATTTTATACGACCCTCAATGAGTTTGCTTATTGAGGGTTTTTTTTCCTCATTGTTTGAAATTAAAAAGACGTTCACAAGAGTGAACGCCTTTTTGCCCCAAATCTATCATAAACTTAACCTACTAAATTCTATGATGGTTCAAAAGTACTTACTATAATTACTTTTTAATGACTGAAATGTTAAATTATATTGGAATGATAGGCAAATGAGGGTAATAGTTGCCTTTTTGTAAGTTTCTGAAGAAAATAAAAATAAAAAAGGTGAAATTTCTTTCACCTTTTTTGCCCCAAATCTACCATAAACTTAACCTACTAATGCTATGGTGATTCAAATATATAGACAAAGATATTTAACACAATTATAAACTGGATGAATCACATAAAAAGTCGATAAAGTACATATTATTATAAAAAATAGTCGCCTTTTATGTTAAATTTTAATTTTTTTGGTTCTTTTCCTGAAAAATAGAAAATAAAAAAGGTGAAATTTCTTTCACCTTTTTTGCCCCAAATCTACCATAAACTTAACCTACTAATGCTATGGTGATTCAAATATATAGACAAAGATATTTAACACAATTATAAACTGGATAAAAGGTAAAAAAAATCGTTGAACTACATCTTTTGTTATATATTAACTCGTTTTTATGTTAAATTTAATACGCCCTTGCATTTTTTCCTTCGTAAAAATTCATGAACGCTCTGTTTACCACTCTATTTCCTCCAGGTGTTGGATAATCGCCTGTGAAGTACCAATCGCCTAGGTTTTTAGGGCAAGCTATATGCAAATTGTCAACCGATTGGAAGATAATTTTTACTTCCGCTTTTATATCTTTAGAGATCAACAATTCAGCAATTTTATCTGATACTTCCATATCGCTAAATGGCGCATAGATATCGGTAACGTAATTTACTACATCCGAGTCTTTTAAGTTCTCTTGTGCTTTACATTTTATATATACTTCGTCAACTATGTGATAGAGGTTTCTTTCTTTTAAGAGTTCCATAGTTGCTTGAAATGCGATAAGTCCTTCTAACTTCGCCATGTCAATTCCGTAGCAATCGGGATAACGAATTTGTGGTGCCGATGAAACGACTACAATTCGTTTTGGGTTTAATCGATCCATCATTTTAAGGATGCTCTTTTTTAGAGTAGTTCCTCTTACAATACTATCATCGATAATAACCAAATTGTCGGTGGGTTTGATAACCCCATACGTTACATCATAAACGTGAGCTACTAAATCATCACGGCTGCTGTCTTCAGTAATAAATGTCCGAAGCTTAACATCTTTA
>JANNCY010000058.1:0-18636 GCA_031387085.1 Flavobacteriales bacterium
AAGAAAATATTGATGATATTACCACGTGATTTACTCATTTTTTGCCCGTCAGTTCCTGGGACATACATGGTATCTATATCGACTTTTGGTTCTGGAATAACAAAGGTTTCTCCCATTTGATGATTGAATCGGGAAGCCACATCGCGAGCAATTTCAATGTGTTGCAATTGGTCTTTTCCAACAGGAACAAAATTGGCATCGTATAATAAAATATCGGCAGCCATCAACATCGGATAGGAAAATAATCCGGCGTTTACATCTTCCAATCGGTCGGCTTTGTCTTTAAACGAATGCGCTAATGTTAACCGTTGGTACGGGAAAAAGCAACTCAAATACCAAGACAATTCGGCGGTTTGAGGCACATCCGATTGGCGGTAGAAAACCACTTTATTGATATCCAATCCACAGGCAAGCCAAACGGCCGCAGTACTGTAGGTATTGTTTCTCAATTCGGTTCCGTTTTTTATTTGTGTAATCGAATGCAAATCGGCAATAAAAAGAAACGATTCGTTTGCTGCTTTTTCCGACAATGCGATTGCGGGAAGTATTGCGCCTAATAAATTTCCTAAGTGTGGTGTGCCAGTGCTTTGAATGCCGGTAAGAATTTTTGCCATTATCAATAATAAATTTAACCGCAAAGTTCGCAAAGTTTTTCGCAAAGTCCGCAAGGGTTAACGTAAAAAACAAAGTTAAACACGAATTTCACAAAACTTCATAAAAATTCAATTATTTTTGACGCTATGAGATTGTTTAAAGTTATTTTTTGGGTACTGTGGCGCGTTTGGTTTTATGTAGTTATGGGCGCCATAATCGTAATTTTGTTCCCGTTATTGATTATTTCTATTCTTTCAGAAAAGTTTTATCCTATGTTTTTTATGTTGGCCCGCATCTGGGCAAAAGGGGTTTTGATTTTCACGGGTTTTTATTATACCATTGAAAGAGAGGAAGAAACTATTTCTGGCAAAAGTTACATGTTTGTTGCCAATCATACTTCGATGACCGATATTATGTTGATGCTTGTTACGGTTAAAAATCCATTTGTATTTGTTGGGAAAAAGGAATTGGCGAACATTCCGTTATTCGGATTTTTCTACAAACGAACCTGTATTTTGGTGGACAGAAGCAGTTCGAAAAGTAGAATGGCAGTTTTTGCAAGAGCGCAAAAAAGACTGAGTCAAGGATTGAGTATTTGCATTTTTCCTGAAGGTGGTGTTCCCGACGAATCGATAATGTTGGACGAGTTTAAAGATGGTGCTTTCCGATTGGCGATTGAACATCAAATACCAATAGTTCCGATTACTTTTGGAGACAATAAAAAAAGAATGTCATATACTTTTTTAAGCGGAAGTCCGGGAAAAATGAGAGCGAAAGTCCATCATTTTGTTGAAACCGCTGGTAAAAAAACAGAAGACAAAAAAGTAATAAGTGATGAAGTTAGAGCTATTATTCTAAAACAATTGGTAATGTATAATCCATAAAAAAGAGTGCCTAACTAAAGCACTCTTTTCCGTTATTACTCGAGAGTAATAACACCACTTAACTAATTTTAAACAATCTAAGCAACTAAAAGTGATACGTTAATCCCGTATAAATTCCAAAAATATAGGGTTTAAAATTCCCAGCTCCTGACGAGTAGGTGTTTATTTGATATTTAAAAATGGGTTCTAATCTGGCATCCAATTGTTTTAAAAAAGAATATTTCATTCCCAATCCGATGTTGGTACTAAAATGAACTGTATTTAAATTACTTGCTTCTCCAATTTTCATATTAAAGCCAGTTGATTTCAGATAAACTTCATTTTGATTAAGAAACAAAGTGCTTAAACCTCCAATTACATCGATACCCAATTTTTTAGAAAGCAATTTATAGGTAACCTCTAATGGAATTTCAATATAACCCATTTTTTGATTTAAAGTTCCCTCGAATTTTTCTCCTATCATTCTACCGAAACTCGAATTTACATTGGTTAAAGGATCGATTTGGATGTATAATCCTTGTGTATTTGGATTCAAGTTTTGTATTTTACTTGGGCTTGAGTCTTGGTAAAAGACAATTCCTTTGGTATCATAATCAACCGAATAGGAATGAATTCCGGTTCTAATACTGTATTTTTTATTCAAAGCATAATTAACGGTTAAACCATAACTATAATTGGTGCCATACACTTTTTGATTTGCTTCTAATTTTTCATCTAAAGGCGAACCGTTAGTAAGCGAACTAAAATAAATAGGGGCAACGTTTGGCGCTACTTGCCACCTATTTAGTTTAGGTTCTTTGGTAATTTTCTTTTCTTTTTCATTAAGCAATTCTTCCAACGCATTAGGTTCAACAGTCGCCACTTTTGTTGAATCTATTTTTTTAATTTCTTCTGATTTAGCTTGGTCTTGTTTCCCCATTTCTTCCATGATAGAAAGCGCTGTCTTGCGGTCTATGTTGGTTATGGTATTTTGTTCCCCAGCCGGATTTGTGAAATCCACAATGGTATTGTTTGATTCGTTTTGGATTGTTTCTTTTATAGTAGTAGAAGCTATTTCTTTTCTTGAATTTAAATTGTGTTTATTTGAATTGTGTTTTTTCTGATTTGAATCCAGTTGATTGGAAATCGAAACCAAATCACCTTTTGAGTTGCTTGCTTTCCTTTTATCGTTTGGAACAGCAGCGATATTATTTTTCTGATTTTTATTTGATAAAGTAGAATTATGCTTCTTTTCTGTTGCGAGGTTCGTTGTTATTTCTTCATTGGCATTGTTGTCATTGGTGTTTTTTTGACTTTGAACAACGGTTTCTTTATTTATAGTTGTATCTGATGATGGAATTGTTGCTTCATTAGCTTCGCTTCGAGTTTCTTTCGGATAATTTGGTGTCGCATCTTGCCGATTTACTATAGGATGATTTGGAACAGAATTACCATTAAAATAACTCGTATACAATCCTAATCCGATAAGTAAAATAGCAGCAATGCCAGAAAGTTTCCACCAAAATGGAATGACTCTTCTTTTTTCTTTTTTCTCATTTAGTTTCGCTTCAATGTTGTTCCAAGCCATTTCTGGTGGAGTAACTTCAAATTGCTCTAAACGCTCTTGAAAGAAAATATCTATGTTTTTTTTCTCACTCATTTTACAGAAGGAATAATTTTATCTCCAATATTATTTTCAATTTTATCTTTTAAAATCAAACGTGCTCTAGACAAATTTGATTTTGATGTGCCAATATTTATATGCAACATGTCGGCAATTTCCTGATGGGAATAGCCATCAATTGCAAACAAATTAAAAACTAATCGATACCTATCGGGTAACTCTTGTATAATTTTCATTAAATAATCTAATGAAACGGTCTCTTCATCTTCAATACTAACATCAACAGCTTCTGTAATTTCCTCATTTACTAAACTTAAAAAAGTTTCTTTCCGATACTGTTGAAGAACATGATTAATCATTACTCTTTTGAGCCAACCATCAAATGAACCTTTAAAAGAATACAAATGGATTTTTTCAAAAATTAATAAAAAACCATCTTGTAAATTATCTTGCGCCTGGGTATAATTACGAGAATATTTCAAGCATACAGAAAACAATTTTGGAGCATAATGTCTATACAATTGTTCTTGAGCTTTTATGTTTTTCTTTTTACAATCATTTATGAGTTGTTCTATACTCAAGTTGGTTTTTTTTAATGATCAACAATCGCATCGTATTCAATGTATTGACTAACACCTTGTGCATTATCGCCAGTCCAAAATCTAAAATGATAGGTTCCAAGTTCAGTAGGTTTAAATTTCAATGGAACTTCAACTAAAGTTACATTATCAGTTGTACATCCTTCTGAATTTGCTATTACGGTATAAATAGCAACCGTTCTCGTAAAGTCATATCGATCATAAAAAAAATCATAAAAAAAATGACAACCTGTTCGTCTAATGTATTTAACAGGGATTTTAGTAATACTGTCTTTTGCAAAAGCGGTTGGCATATCAACGGTATTAACAGGTGCTAGTTCGAAATAAGAGGAATTTTCACTGCCCATATCACACGATATAAATAAAAATCCAATTGCTATAAGAGGAATAATTTTTTTCATAGTATAAGTTGTTTTTATGTTAGTCAGGATGGAAATAGTTTTAAAAGGTTGCGTAAAAAAATAAAAAAAATCCGTCAAAGCGGATTTTTTATTTTTAGGCGTTATTTGATTTAATAACATCTTTAATTTTTAGTTCTAATTCATCGGCTAATTCCGGATTGTCTTTTATTAAGACTTTCACAGCATCTCGTCCTTGTCCGAGTTTGGTGTCACCATAACTAAACCAAGAACCTGCTTTTTTGATGATTTCAAATTCAACCGCTAGATCGAGAATTTCACCTGTTTTAGAAATCCCTTCACCATACATAATATCAAACTCGGCGGTTTTAAAAGGCGGAGCTACTTTGTTCTTTACTACTTTAACTTTGGTTCGGTTTCCAATAACATTTTCGCCATCTTTAATTTGTGAAGAACGACGAATATCTAAACGTATGGAAGCGTAAAATTTTAAGGCATTTCCACCCGTTGTAGTTTCCGGATTTCCAAACATAACACCGATTTTTTCTCTTAATTGGTTAATGAAGAAAACAGTACAATTGGTTTTGCTAATGGTTCCAGTTAGTTTTCGCAACGCTTGCGACATTAATCGGGCGTGTAATCCCATTTTAGAATCGCCCATTTCACCTTCAATCTCACTTTTCGGAGTCAAAGCAGCAACGGAGTCAATTACTACAATATCAATAGCGCCGGAGCGAATTAAATTTTCAGCAATTTCCAATGCCTGTTCACCGTTATCGGGTTGTGAAATAATTAGGTTTTCAATATCTACTCCTAATTTCTCAGCATAATTTCTATCAAAGGCATGTTCAGCATCAATAAAAGCGGCAATTCCACCCGCTTTTTGAGATTCTGCAATGGCATGCAATGTTAAAGTAGTTTTTCCAGAAGATTCTGGGCCATATATTTCTATAACTCTACCTTTTGGATATCCATTTACTCCCAAAGCTAAATCGAGACCAAGTGAACCAGAAGAAATAGTTTCTACTTCTTCAACGGCTTTATCTCCCATTTTCATTACGGTTCCTTTTCCGTAAGTTTTGTCTAATTTGTCAAGCGTTAATTGTAATGCTTTTAATTTGGCTTCTTTTTCTGTGCTCATCTTTACTAAATTTAAGTGGCTATTAATTCCGTAAAAATAAATCTTTTTTTAATGTAAAAAAGAGAATGTGAAAATGAGTTTTAAACAATCGTAACCCAAATTTATTCTGTAACTTTGCCATCATTTTTTTGTTAGATGGAAAAGCTTATTTCGTATCCAATTTCGGTTGTATTTTATTTTTGCTTTATTAGCTGTTTGATTATTTTTCATCCAATTCAATGGATTTGTCTTAACGTTTTTGGATATCAGGCACACAAAAAAAGTGTCGATTATTTGAATTTTTGTCTTGAAAAATGCACATTCCTTTTAGGAACTTGGTTTCAGTTTAGAAACATCAATTACATTCCGAAAGGAGTTCCAATTATTTTTGTTGCCAACCATCAAAGTTTGTACGATATAGTAGGAATTATATGGCATTTGCGTCGATTTCATGCCAAATTTGTAAGTAAGAAAGAGTTGGGAAGAGGAATTCCGAGTGTCTCCTATAATTTAAGACATGGCGGCTCCGTTTTAATAGATAGAAAAGATCCCAAACAGGCCATTCCAACAATTAAAGGATTGGGAGAATACATCGAAAAACACAAACGATCAGCAGTTATATTTCCGGAAGGAACACGAAGTAAAGACGGAAATCCCAAAAAGTTTTCAGAAAACGGATTAAAAATTCTGTGTAAATACGCACCATCGGCAGTTATAGTTCCGATTTCAATCAATAATTCATGGAAAATGGTTAAATTTGGAGCCTTCCCCATGGGTTTAGGAAACCGTTTAGAATTTATAATACACGAACCAATTTCCGTTGCAGACTATCCATTTGAAGAATTAATGGAAAAAGTAGAACGCGCAGTGGTTCAATCAATACGAAATTAATATGTCATTAAAGAACATTCGTCTAGAGGTAATGCAATATCTAGAGAAAAACGTAGACAGTTTTGTTGATCAATTTTTAATCCCAGTCGAGAAAATTTGGCAACCCGCTGACATGCTTCCCAATTCAGAAAAAGAAACTTTTTTTGATGAGGTAAAGGAATTGCGTGAAATTGCTAAAGATTTACCTTACGATTTTTGGGTAGTTCTTGTGGGTGATACCATTACAGAAGAAGCGCTTCCAACCTACGAATCGTGGCTAATGAAAGTAGAGGGTGTTGACAATGAAGGTAGAAATGGTTGGTCAAAATGGGTCCGTCATTGGACAGCTGAAGAAAACCGTCACGGAGATTTGCTCAATAAATATTTGTACTTGTCGGGCCGCGTAAACATGCGCGAAGTAGAAATGACAACGCAGCATTTAATTGCCGACGGATTTGATATCGGAACTGGAAAAGATCCTTATAAAAACTTTGTCTATACGAGTTTTCAGGAATTAGCGACGTACATTTCCCATAATAGAGTTTCGCAATTGGCGAAAAACTATGGCGACAAAAAATTGTCTAAAATATGCAAGCTAATTGCTGGCGATGAAATGCGTCACCACCATGCGTATAGCGAATTTGTGACCCAGATTTTTAAAGTTGATCCAAGTCAGATGATGCTAGCGTTTCAATACATGATGAAACAAAAAATAACTATGCCGGCACATTTTTTAAGAGAATCGGGTGAAAAAATAAGTACTGCTTTTGAAGAATTTTCGAATTCGGCTCAAAAAATTGGCGTTTATACTGCTTCCGATTATGTGGATATTCTTCAAAAATTAGTAGAAAAATGGGAGATTGATAAAATTGTAAACCTGACCGACGAAGCTGAAAAAGCCCGTGATTATTTAATGAAATTACCTTCAAGAATGGCGAAAATTTCAGAACGATTGGTTTTGCCAGAGGAGACTAAAATCTTCAAATGGGTTGAACCAGCTTTAGTAAGATAAATGAGAATAGAACATAGAAAATAGACTAAATCCTTTCCGACGAAAGGATTTTTTAAGTAGCATAAATTTCACCACGAATTCACGAATCGAGTTTGATTAATTCATGGCAAACAACAACAAAATGGCATTAATTGAAAATACAATCGAATTTGTAAAACAACAACTCAAAGATGCTGAAGGAGGCCACGATTGGTTTCACATTGAACGTGTTTATAAAAATGCGTTGCTCATTGCAAAAGATGAAACTTGTGATGTAATGGTTGTTCAATTGGGTGCATTACTCCACGATATTGCCGATAGTAAATTCCATGATGGCGATGAAACTGTTGGTCCGAAAATCGCAAGACAATTTCTAGAATCTCAAAAAGTTTCCGAAGAAATCATTTTACACGTTATTGCTATTATTGAAAACATCTCTTTTAAAGGAGGCAAATTTGAAGTAAAATTCCAATCGAAAGAATTACAAATTGTTCAAGATGCCGATCGATTGGATGCTCTTGGCGCCATCGGAATAGCGAGAACATTCAATTATGGAGGTTTTAAAAACAGAACGCTGTATAATCCCGAAATTGCGCCAAATCTAAACATGACCAAAGAGGAATATAAAAATAGTGAAGCTCCAACGCTCAATCACTTTTACGAAAAACTCCTTTTGTTGGCAGCTAAAATGAATACCGAAACCGGAAAAAAAATTGCGCAAGAAAGACACCGTTTTATGGAATCGTTTCTTGCGCAGTTTTATGCAGAATGGGATGGGGAGAAGTAATATTATCTTCCTTTAAAATCGGCTTTTCTTTTTTCTAAAAAGGCAGTTGTTCCTTCTTTAAAATCTTCAGTTCCGAAGCATTTACCAAACGATTTAATTTCAGTTTTAAATCCATCCACACCTTCCTTAAAATTAGCATTTACTGCTTTTATCGCTTGACCAATAGCAACAGGAGAATTTTTCATAATGCGTTGTGCTAATGATTTGGTAAAATCTAAAAGTTCCGATTGAGGCACGATATGATTCACTAATCCGCTATTGTGCGCTTCTTCGGCGGTAATCATTCCAGCAGTCATTATCATTTCCATAGCACGACCTTTTCCGACCAATTGTGGTAATCGTTGTGTTCCACCGTAACCGGGAATAACTCCCAGTGATACTTCTGGCAAACCCATTTTGGCATTGTAGGAAGCAATTCTGAAATGACACGCCATCGCCAATTCTAATCCACCACCAAGTGCAAATCCGTTAACGGCTGCAATTACAGGAGTTCTTAAATTCTCAACAAAATCAAATAACAACTCCTGACCTTGAGCGGCCAGTTGTGCACCTTCTTCAATAGAAAAATGAGCAAATTCAGAAATATCGGCGCCAGCAACAAATGCTTTTTCGCCTTCGCCCGTTATGACGATTACTCTTACTTCTGTATTGGCATCCAAACTTTCAAAAGCGTGGTGTAATTCCTGAATGGTAGCCACATTTAAAGCATTTAATTTTGAAGGACGATTAATTGTAATTTGACCGATTCCGTCTTCTGAGGTAACGATTATGTTTTCGAAGTTCATAGCTTATTTTTTAATTATAGGTAAAGAAACTGTAAAAGTGGTTCCTTTTCCAAGTTCCGTTTCAAAAGTAATAGTTCCTTTATAATTTTCAATAATATTTTTAATAATTCCCAATCCCAAACCCATTCCGCTGTTTTTAGTGGTGAATTTTGGTTCAAAAATGTGTTCAATGTTTTCCGGTTCGATTCCATTCCCATTGTCTTTTACAATAATAAGGACGTCGTTATTTTCTTCTTTTATGGTAACTAAAACTATTTTTTCGGGCTGTTCTTCTGGTATGGATTGAATAGCATTTTTAACTAAATTAGTAATGATTCTAATTAATTGAGTCCGATCTAATTTGATTATAATTTCTTCTTTTTCACTTTCGAAAAGTATAAAATCTTCGTTAAAAATATCCAATGCCAATTCGACCACATCAATGATGTTTAAATTTTCATTTTGCTGAGCTGGCATCGAAGCAAAATTCGAAAAAGCCGACGCAACAGCACTCATGGTATCAATTTGCTGAATTAATGTTTTGGTGTAATCGTTGAGTTTTTGATTCAGATTGGGATCGTTAGCATCAAATTTTCTTTGGAAACTTTGTACTGTCAATCGCATTGGAGTTAACGGATTTTTAATTTCATGTGCGACCTGTTTTGCCATTTCACGCCAAGCTTGCTCTCTTTCAGATTGTGCTAACATAACAGCACTTTCCTCTAATTTATCGACCATTTTATTGTAAGCAGAAATAAGCGAATTGATTTCACGGCTGCTGGCTTCAATTACGATTTTTTCGTTTTTTTGATTCAGGCTCGTTTCGTTGATTTTATCGGAAATGGTTTTTAACGATTTGGTGATATAACTCGCTAAAAAATACGCTAATGCAAAAGCAATAACCAACATAAACGAATAGACTTGGCTTAAACGGATTAAGAAATTCTGTAATTCTTCTTCGTAAAATCCGTCATCTTCAACATAGGGAATATTCAAAATACCTAAAGGTTTGAATTTGTCGTCTTTAATTTGACTGAAAGAAGATCGATTTTTTACGCCATCAATATTTTTAATATCAACGTATCTTTTTTCAATAGAAGATTGTACCAGTTTAATAATGTATTTCGGAATGGATGGTGAAACGGTGTCGATAGAAAAAGATCCTTTTGAGGATTTTAAAAGTTTTCCATCCAAACTATAAATATTGATATCCAAATTATGAATGTCGGCCAATTCATGAATTTTATCTTTAAAAATATAAGGTAAATTGTTTTGGGTAAGTGGATACGTCGTGTTAGAAAGCACATAATTGATGTGTTCTTTTATGGCATTTTCTTTTCGGTCTAATCGTTCCTGGTGGTATTCTTTGGCTTCATTTTTAAATTGGATAATTGAAATCGACGCCATCAAAACCGAAGCGATTAATATTAATACAATCATCGAAAGGAAAATCCTAATCCGTAACGAGAGCATTGATATTTTGAAGTTTTTAAACACTATGATTTGTTTCGTTCTCGGATTTTTTTGTAAAATTTATAGCCTAACATTAACAGTATTGAAAATGCAAAGATGCCAATTACGCCATAAATCCAATTGAAAGCATTTTTTAAAATTACTAAAAAAACAACGGCAAATAAAATAAGTGTAGCCCCTTCATTCCATAATCTCATAAAATTAGAGCTGTACTTTATTTGGTCTTTCTGTAATTGATTATAAATTTGATGGCATTTAAATTGGTACGCGAACAACACAAAAACAAAGCCAAGTTTGACATGCATCCAAGGCATTTGCAACCATTGCGGCATTAAACAAAGTAGCCAAATTGCAAAAAGTGTCGCTAAAATTGCACTTGGCCATGTAATGATGTACCACAATCGATACATCATTATTTTGTATTGTTTTTGAAGTATTTCTTTTTCTGGAGATGGCTTGTCATTGGCTTCAATTTGATATACAAACAAACGAACAATGTAAAACAATCCGGCAAACCAGGTAATTACAAAGATGAGGTGAAGCGATTTTATGTAATTGTAATATTCCATCATCGTCTTTATTCTATGGTCTTTATTCTTTATTCTTAAACTCGTTAATCCAACCCGCAACTGTTTCGCACCATTCGTCTCCATCATTCATGCACGGAATCGCCAAAAATTCCTCACCGCCATGTTCCTTAAATTGATGATTGGCTTCCATGGCAATTTCTTCCAAGGTTTCCAAACAATCGGAAACAAAAGCCGGAGTAACAACAGCCAATTTTTTTATTCCATTCTCTGGCATTTTGTTGATTTCAACATCGGTATAAGGCGTTAACCATTTGTCTCCCGCCAATCGTGATTGGAAAGTTTGACTGTATTTCCCTTCTGGAATTCCGAGTAGTTGTACCACTTGTTTTGTCGTTTCATAACATTGATGACGGTAACAAAATTCATGTGCCGGTGATGGTGTGTTGCAACACGATCCGTCGATAGTACAATGCGATTTGGTAATATCTGTTTTTCGTATATGACGCTTTGGAATACCATGATACGAAAATAATAAATGATCGTATTCAAAAGTATCCAATTGTTTTTTTATGGAATTGGCTAATGCCTTAATATAACCAGGTTTGTTGTAAAACGCTGGAACGATTGTAAATTTCATTTCAGGAAAATGTTGCTGACGTAATTCTTCGGCCAAAACTAAAATCGTTGTGGTTGAAGCCATGGCATGTTGCGGATACAAAGGAAATAGCATTACTTCAGTTACGCCTTTGTCTTTTAATTCTTGTAATCCTTTTAAGATGGTCATCGTTCCGTAACGCATGGCCAACGCCACAGGAATATCGACTTGCGCTTGGACTTTTTTCTGCATTCGTTGTGAAATTACAACTAAAGGAGAACCTTCGTCCCACCAAATTTTAGCATAAGCGGCAGCGGATTTTTTTGGACGGGTTTGTAAAATTATGCCTCTAACTAACAAGGCACGTAATAAAAATGGCACGTCGATGACGTATTTGTCCATTAAAAATTCATCTAAATACGGCTTTACGTCTTTTGGTGTTGGACTTTCAGGTGAACCTAAATTTACGAGTAATACTCCTTTCATTCGTTACAATTTATTTTATGATTAAACTTTTTTTATAATGGTTTGACATACGAGATTTTCTAAATTACGTATTTGGATTAATCGACATCAAATATTTTTTTGGGGTTGTAGCGAATTTCTTTTTGAATGCGGCTATAAAATGACTTCCTGTGCTGTAGCCAATTTTTAAACCAACTTCGTTTACATTATACGAACCGCTGTCTAATAATTGACGAGCGAAATCCATTTTATAATCGAATAAAAATCCGTAAACGGTATCGCCATATATTTGTTTAAATCCCATTTTAAGTTTTTTTAAACTCAATCCAACTTGATCAGACAGTTCTTGCAATCCCGGAGGTTCAGCCATGTTAGAAAGAATAATTTCTTTTGCTTTACGGATTTTAAGCACATTTTCTTCGTCAATTAAAAAAGGGCATTGCTCTGCGTTTGGGTCTTCCGAACGGTTGAAATACAAACTTAAGAGTTCATATCCTTTTCCTTTGTAATACAGATTTTTTATGGACGGATTTAAATTATAATGGAATAACTGACTTAAAACAATGGCCATTGATGGACTAATTTCGCCTTCTTTATAGTATTTCTTATCTTTATTTTCGTCACTTAAAAACGGAATATGTCCCGATTCGTTGCTAAATAAACTGTGGAATTTCTGTATCGAAATAATAATCGAAATCACCCAAGTGTTCGAGGCTAACTCCATATTCAAAGGCAACTCTTTTTGTGGATTGTAAAACAAATACGATTTTTCTTCATTCAAATCCAATGCATAAGTACCTTGATTGAAAATAAATTTTGCTTTTCCTTTAATACCAAAATGAAATTGAATAAGCCCTTGCTGAATAGGTTTTTCTATTTTAAAAGTTTCGCTCCCATCATTTTGGAAACGATACAAAATAAACTCATTTTCTATTTTTATTTCTTCTTGAGAACCCATAGCGATATTTTTCCGTAAATGATTTTGGCAGCAAATTCATTTCTTATTTAGAATTAATCTACATAAGATAAGCGCCGAAGCTTGATTTCAGTGCAAATTTATAATAAATAACGCTAAAAAGTCCTTTTTGCATTAAAATTTCCCGAAGCGACACAAAAAGTTCTTCTAGCGTTGTTTTTATGAAAGGTATGCTACTAATTTTGTTGAACTTTTACGAAAAGTAATTTATGGAAAATTTTAACATGTCGAAACACGCCACTTTTTATGCATTAGGTTTGAGTTATAAGAAAGCTGATGCTGAAGTAAGAGGAAAATTTAGTTTAGACACCAAAGCAAAATCTACTTTATTAATACAAGCCGAAGCCGAAGGTATAGAAGCGTTGTTAGTAACATCGACTTGTAACCGGACCGAGATTTATGGTTTTGCACAACATCCCTATCAATTAATTAAATTGCTTTGTGAAAACAGTAAAGGATCCGTTGAAGAGTTCCAAGAAGTAGCTTACATCTACAAAAATCAAGAAGCTATTCATCATATGTTTCGTGTAGGAACAGGTTTAGACAGTCAGATTCTTGGCGATTTTGAAATCATCAGTCAAATAAAAATAGCCTTTAACGAAAGTAAATCAAACGGATTAGTCAATTCTTTTTTGGAACGATTAGTCAATTCGGTTATCCAAGCAAGCAAAAGAATTAAGACCGAAACCGAAATTTCTTCAGGAGCAACATCGGTATCTTTTGCGTCAGTGCAATACATTATTAAGAATGTTGAAAACATTTCGGATAAAAACATTTTACTTTTCGGAACAGGAAAGATCGGTAGAAATACCTGTGAAAATTTGGTAAAGCATACCAAACACGATCACATTACTTTAATCAACAGAACGAAAGACAAAGCCGAAAAACTGGCGCAAAAATTAGACTTGATCGTAAAAGATTATGCCGATTTACAACTCGAATTGCAAAAAGCCGATGTGGTTGTAGTTGCTACTGGCGCGCAAAATCCGACGATTGACAAAACCATACTGAATTTAAAAAGACCGTTGTTGATTTTGGATTTGTCGATTCCGAAAAATGTAAATGAGAATGTGAAAGAAGTAGATGGCGTGACTTTAATTCACCTAGATCACCTTTCTCAAATAACTGACGAAACACTTGAAAACCGCAAACAATACATTCCAGCGGCAGAAGATATAATTGAAGAAATAAAAGAGGAGTTCTTAGTGTGGACAAAAAATAGAAAATTTGCACCAACGATTCAAGCACTAAAAGAAAAATTAAACGCGATTAAAGACACCGAATTGAGTATTCATCGTAAAAAATTATCTAATTTCGATGAAGAACAAGCCGAATTAATCAGCAATAAAATCATACAAAAAATTACCAACCATTTTGTAAATCATCTAAAAGATGGCGAATCAATGGACGAAGGTATCGAGTGGATTGAAAAAGTTTTTCAATTGGAACAGGAACGTAGTTTTTTCGAATAGCATAAGAAAATGGAAAAAACAATACGTATCGGAACTCGTGATAGCGAACTCGCACTTTGGCAAGCTACAACAGTCCAAAAAAAACTCAACGATTTAGGATATAAAACGCAAATCATCTCAGTAAAATCGGATGGCGATTTACTTCTCGATAAACCGCTTTACGAACTCGGAATCACTGGAATTTTTACCAAAACTTTGGATGTTGCAATGATAAACGGTCAAGTCGACATTGCCGTTCATTCGATGAAAGACGTCCCAACTGCTTTGCCACATGGAATCGTCCAAGCTGCCGTTTTAGAGAGAGCCAATGAATTGGATATTTTAGTCCACAAAGGTAATCTCGATTTTCTTGAAAATAATGGAACAATTGCGACGGGTAGTCTTCGTCGTCAAGCGTTATGGTTGAATAAATATCCTAAACACGAAGTGGTTAATTTGCGCGGAAACGTAAATACCAGAATGCAAAAACTACGCGATAGCGATTGGAAGGGAGCTGTTTTCGCTGCCGCAGGTTTGGAGAGAATCAATTTAAAACCAGCCAATTTTATCAATTTAGATTGGATGACACCAGCTCCGGCACAAGGCGCAATGATGGTTGTAGCCATGGCAAATGATGATTTTAGCATCGATGCCGTTTCACAATTAAATGATCTTGATGCTGAAATTTGCACCTACATTGAAAGACAGTTTCTAAAAATACTCGAAGGTGGATGTACAGCACCAATCGGAGCCATCGCAAAATACAACGAGAAAGAAGATACCATTCATTTTAAAGGAGTGCTTTTATCCATTGATGGGAAAGAAAAAATCGAAATCGAAAAGACTGTAGATATCTCTGAATGGAAAAAATTAGGATTCAACTCAGCTCATGAAATCTTAACTAACGGAGGGACGCAATTGATGGAAAAAATCAAAGAAGAACTAAAAAAATAATTCGCTCATTAGTGGTAAACAAAATCAACATACTATCCACCAAAAAACTTTTACCGAAACAGAAGCAACTTTTGTTAGAGGCTAATTTTTCAGTAATTGAAGAAGATTTTATAGCTACAAAAAGCATTAATTTCGAATTATCAAAAGTAAATGACAATCTAATCTTTACAAGCCAAAATGCGGTTCAAAGCGTTTTACAACATCCAAAATGCAGCGAATTAAAAGGAAAATCTGTTTTTTGTGTAGGCATGAAAACAAAAGAATTTTTAGAGGAGAACGGCTCTGAGGTTGCAGTCTATACCGATTACGCATCCGATTTAGCTGAAATAATTACGCTGATTTATGCTAATGAATCGTTCACTTTTTTCAGCGGGAATCTACGAAGAGAGGTTTTGCCAAAAGCATTAAAACAAAACCAAATTACGTTCAACGAAATGGAAGTGTATGAAACCAATATTACTTCCCACAAGATAAAAAGTAAACTTGACGGGATTTTATTTTTCAGTCCGTCTGCAGTCGAAAGTTATCTAAAAATGAATACCATAAAAAATGAAATTTGTTTCTGTATTGGAGAAACCACAGCAGAAGCTTTAGAAAACAGAAAAATAAAAAAGATCGTAATTGCAGAACAACCCTCAGTTGATAACGTAATTGCAGAAGTTATGGAATACTATATTTAACAACAAGACCTATCAGGCATAAAAAACCTGACAGGTCTCAATTATAAACCAATGATTAAAAACGACCTATTTCTTCGCGCCTTAAACAATGAAACTGTCGAGCGTCCGCCGGTTTGGATGATGCGACAAGCGGGAAGATATTTACCAGAATTCAGGGCCTTACGTGACAAATACGATTTCTTCACGCGTTGCGAAACGCCCGAATTGGCAGCAGAAATTACGGTGCAACCCATTCGAATTGTTCAACCCGATGCAGCGATTTTGTTTTCTGATATTTTGGTGGTACCTAGAGCGATGGGAATTCACGTAGAACTGAAAGACAACCTCGGACCAATAATTCCAAATCCGATTCGAACCATGGAGCAAGTGAACCAAGTGATTGTTCCCGATGTAAATGAAACCTTAGGATATGTATTCGATGCGATAAAACTCACCAAACAAATGCTGAATGATGAGGTACCATTGATTGGTTTTGCAGGTTCACCATGGACGATTTTTTGTTATGTTGTGGAAGGAAAAGGTTCTAAAAGTTTCGATACCGCCAAAGGATTTTGTTTTTCCAATCCAGTAGCAGCGCATACCTTATTGCAAAAAATTACCGATACAACCATTTTATATTTAAAGGAAAAAGTAAAAGCAGGTTGCAACGCCATACAGATTTTTGATTCCTGGGGAGGAATGTTATCACCAGTAGATTATCAGGAATTCTCATGGCAATACATCAACCAAATTGTTGAAGCTTTAGCCGAGGAAACCGACACTAAAAATGTTTTTTCCTATGATAAAAAGTCGGTTCTTGGCGACCTTGGGCAAACAACTGAAAAGTCGACAAAAACGAAAGTTATTGTCTTCGGAAAAGGATGCTGGTTTGCTCTAGGTGACATGGCAAAATCGAAAGCATCCGCTATTGGTGTAGATTGGACGTGCTCGGCAAGAAACGCTCGCTATTTAACAGGAGGAAAAATTACGTTACAAGGAAATTTTGATCCTTCAAGATTGCTTTCTCCAATCCCAACCATCAAAAAAATGGTGCATCAAATGATAGACGAATTTGGCAAGGACAATTACATAGTCAATCTAGGACACGGTATTTTACCGAACATTCCGGTTGATCATGCAAAAGCGTTTATAGAAGCAGTGAAAGAATATAATTAGGGCGTGCCCCCGATTGGTAAAAACTACGTTTTGCAAACTTGTTTTTATCCATCGGGGTCGGGATTTCGGCACTCGCTGTCCGATTTCCTGCGTCATCGGAACGAGCTCAGACAAAGCCTCAATCCCTCACGCAAACAGGTAGCGAGAGAGATTTGAAACCAACAAAAAATGAAAGATAAATTTTACCAATACCTACTTCAACTCCAAAACCAAATCACTTCCAAACTAGAAGAAGTCGATGGTATTGCAAAATTCCGCGAAGACATTTGGGAACGACCAGAAGGCGGCGGTGGCAAAACACGCGTCATCGAAAACGGTAACGTATTCGAAAAAGGAGGCGTCAACGTTTCTGCGGTACACGGTAAATTGCCCGACACCATGCAGCAAATGTTCAAAGTGGTAGAAGCTGATTTTTTTGCCTGTGGATTGAGTCTGGTTATCCATCCTAAAAGTCCAATGGTACCAACCGTACACGCCAATTGGCGTTATTTCGAAATGTACGACGATAAAGGAAACATCATCAATTCGTGGTTCGGTGGCGGACAAGATTTAACACCGTATTACCTTTTTGAAGAAGATGCCATTCATTTTCATCAAACGTCTAAAACCGCTTGCGACAAACATAACACTGATTTTTATCCAAAATATAAAAAGCAATGCGATGCTTATTTTTGGAACGCGCACCGAAACGAAGCGCGAGGCATTGGCGGTTTGTTTTTCGATTATTGTAAAGCAGACGATGCGATGTCAATGGATGATTGGTACAATTTCGTTACGGAAGTGGGCAATAGTTTCCTCGAAGCGTATGTTCCGATTGTAGAAAAAAGAAAAGAATTACTATATAATCCAGCTCAAAAAACCTGGCAGGAAATCCGTCGCGGTCGTTACGTCGAATTCAATTTGGTTCATGATAAAGGAACGTTATTCGGACTCAAAACGAACGGTCGCATCGAAAGTATCCTGATGAGTTTACCACCACATGTACAATGGGTATACGACCATCATCCGGAAACGGGAAGCGAAGAAGAAAAATTAATCAAAATAGTAAAAAATCCGATTGACTGGATTTAATTATCAATGTCACACGAGCGTCAGCGAACTGGCGCAGCAATTATTAATTATTAATTATTATGTTTCCATTAAGAAGAAATAGAAGATTAAGAACCAACGAAAGCATTCGTTCGCTAGTTCGCGAAACCATCATCTCACCCAACGACTTTATCGTACCGCTTTTTGTAGTAGAAGGAAAAGGAGTGAGAGAAGAAATTCCGTCCATGCAAAACTACTTCCGATTGAGTTTGGACAACCTCGAAAAAGAAGTCAAAGAACTTTGGAAACTCGGATTAAAATCGGTCTTACTTTTTGTAAAAGTGCCCGATAATTTAAAAGACAACAAAGGAACTGAAGCACTCAATCCCAACGGATTAATGCAACGCGCCATCAAAACGGTAAAAAATGCTTGTCCCGATATGATTGTGATGACCGATGTGGCGCTCGATCCGTATTCGATTTACGGTCACGACGGCATCATCGAAAACGGACAAATCGTTAACGATCCAACGTCGCTATTTTTAGCAGAAATGAGCGTTTCACACGCGCGAGCCGGAGCCGACATCGTCGCTCCAAGTGACATGATGGACGGCAGAATTCTCGAAATTCGAGAAACTTTAGAAGACGAAGGATTTACCAACACCGGAATTTTAGCGTATTCAGCCAAATACGCATCAGCACATTACGGCCCGTTTCGCGATGCATTAGACAGCGCGCCAGTAGATCTACAAAACAT